>CAILUD010000085.1 GCA_903837285.1 uncultured Bacteroidota bacterium
TAAATGAAAAGTCAGAACTCATATTATTCAATTGGAATAATGTCGGGCACATCGCTTGACGGAGTAGATATTGCTTTATGTCTTTTTGATTATAAATTAAATGTATGGCATTACAAACTTTTAAAATCGGCTACTTTCGCATACACAAAAGAATGGAAAGATAAATTAACCTATGCCCCAAATTTAAGTTCTTATGAATTTGTTAAACTTCATAAAGAATATGGCGATTATCTGGGCTCATTAGTGAATAGATTTTTAAAAGGATTACCAATAAAAATAAATTTAATAGCCTCACACGGACATACCATCTTTCATAACCCTTCAGAAAACATAACCTTTCAAATTGGCGACGGACATTTTATTGCTGCCGAAACCGGTATAACAACTATCAGTGATTTTAGAACTATGGACGTTGCAATGGGCGGACAAGGTGCTCCTTTAGTACCAATTGGAGATGAATTATTATTTGCTAATTACGATTTTTGCCTTAATCTTGGTGGCATTGCAAATGTTTCTTATAAAAGTGAAGGAAAAAGAATAGCTTTTGACATTTGCCCTGTTAATATGGCTATAAATTATCTGGCAAACAAAGCAGGTAAAGAATTTGATAAAGATGGATTTATTGCAATGAAGGGAAAAGTAAATATTGAATTATTAGTTTCGCTAAACGCACTAAATTTCTATGATTTACCCACTCCAAAATCGTTAGGGCGAGAATGGTTTGAAACAGATTTTTTACCATTAATTAAAAACGAAAAAATTAGTTTAGAAGATAGAATTAGGACGGTTTGTGAACATGTTTCAATTCAGATAGGGAAAGTCTTGCCTGGTGACAAACAACGGTCAATATTAACAACAGGCGGCGGAGCATTAAATAAATATTTAGTGCAAATTTTAGAACAACACTCTATCCACCAATTTGTTGTGCCAATTAGAGAAGTAATAGAATTTAAAGAAGCTATAATATTTGCATTTCTAGGAGTATTAAGATTTCGTGAAGAAATAAACACTTTGGCATCAGCTACTGGTGCAAAATCAGATTCTATTGGAGGTGTAATTCACAAAATTATTTCTGAACATTCACCTATTAAGAAATTATTTTAAAACATTTAACAAATTGGAAAACTTTACAGTAAATAACCCAACACGTTTAGTGTTTGGTAAAGGGGTTTGCGATCAAATTCCTAGTCATATTAAGAATTACGGTGAAAAAGCATTATTGGTTTATGGAAAAGGATCTATAAAAAACAATGGGATTTATAACGAAATAAAACAACAATTAGAGAACGCCGGAAAAATAATTTTTGAATTTGAAGGAATAAAATCAAACCCATTAGTAAGCGATGTGGAAAATGCCATTGCACTAGGAATTAAAAACAGTGTAGATTTTGTTATTGCAGTGGGGGGTGGAAGTGTAATTGATTCAGCAAAAATTATTGCACTTTGCATTCCAGAAAACCACAACCCTTGGCAGGTAATGAAATTTAAAGCAAAACCAACAAAGGCATTACCATTAATTACCGTTTTAACATTAGCTGCAACCGGAACCGAGATGAACCAGTTTTCTGTTCTTCAGAATCCTATAACAAAAGAGAAGGTTGGTTTTGGTTCTCCATTAATTTACCCAACAATTTCTTATTGCGATCCTTCATTTACACTTTCAGTTTCTAAAGATTACACCAGTTATGGCATTGCCGATATCATAGCACATTCATTAGAAGCATATTTTGGCGATGGAGACGCAGTGCTTTCAGATAGATTTGTTGTTAGCATAATTCGTGAAATGGCAGAAGCTGGTCCTAAATTACTTAACAACTTGAACAATTATTTGCTAAGATCAAGAGTTTTGTGGGCTTCAACATGTGCATTAAACGGATTAACTTTTTACGGAAGAAAATCGGGTGACTGGGGAGTTCATGATATTGGACATGTAATTTCATTACTTTATGACACACCACACGGAGCTTCATTGTCTATTGTTTTTCCAGCATGGATGAAATATAATTCTGAAAAATTAAATGCTAAACTTTTATGGTTAGGACAAGAAGTGTTCTATGTAAAAACTATTGAAGAAACCATCACTTCTTTTGAGAATTTATTTACGGAATTAAATTCACCAACAAGACTTTCACAAATTGGTATTTCTGATTCGATGAAAAAAGAAATCACAGATTTACTTATTAAAAACAATGCAACTGGAATGACAGTTAAACTTGATAACAATGCATTAGAAGAAATTGTGAAATTAATGTAATTTGTTATTTTCAGATGGAATCACCAAAAAAAGCTGGCAGCAAACCCATAGAAGTTGAACTAATTAAAGGGCGAATTTATTCGTGGTGTTCTTGCGGCTTATCATTCAAACAACCTTTTTGCGATGGGGAACATATGGGAACTGGTATAAAACCAATGGTTTTTAAAGCAGAAAAAAGTGGATCGCATCATTTATGCATGTGTAAACTGACTAAAAACAGTCCATTTTGCGATGAAACTCATGCCCATAAAAAATAAGATATTCTATTTTTAAGGAACAACTTTATACTTGCACAATGTTGCATTTGCCATTGTAAAAGGCTCTTCTATTTTTACCAAGGTTCTTCCAAATTGAACAATAGTGTCCGGGTATGAATCTAACCACATATCTTTAATTAGATATATTTTTTTCTGTTTAAATACTTCATCAACTATAGACATATTTCTAACACAAGATTGATCATGTGGAGTAGCTTTTATTATATCGGGCTTATTAATTGAACAAATATAAGAATTCCAATAATCTCCAATAATTCCAATATTACCTAGTTTATCCAATTCAGACACATATTCAGAATAAGGTTTATAAGGTTTATAAGGCTTATACCAAACAAATATTTGAGTATAAATTGCGCCAATACTACCGGTTAGAACTGTAAGTAATAATGAATACTTTACAATATTTAGCTTTATGTTATTTATTTTAAGATTTTCAAATAACAATAAAATAATTATTACTGCAGAAATGTATGTACAATTAAAATACCTCATAGGAACACCATTCATTAAAGTCCATTTACTAATGAGAATTACAGTAAATACTGCAAATAAATCTAAAATAAAAAATACAAATAATCTTTTAGTAATCTTACTACTAAATTTAACTTTTCTCACAAAAAACATCATTAAAGCAAGCGTAAACAATGCAAGATAAGAATAGACAGTTGTTAAGGTTTCTTTTATATTGAAGAGAAAAATATCTTTTAAAGTATTATAAAATATACTTAAAGTATCTAGTATTTCATTAGGATTACTTAACAAAGCATAATTATTTTTAACTGGCGAGGTACTTTTTGCAAACGATATAAATAAAAACCCTAACAATATTCCACACATTATATAATAAGGAACTATGTTCCTAATCAATAATTTAATTGAGGTATCTTTAATTAAGTATATAAGATAAAGGAAAATAAAAATAAAAACAGACACTATTGCCAAATCAGAATCCCACACAGCAATTACCATTGACAAAACTGACAACAACAAAAAAACATGCTGTTTAAAATTATTACAATCTGTTCTAACCTTAAGAATCATATAAATTCCAATAAACAGAAACATATATTGTATACTTAAAGTGAGCTGAGTAATTTCAATTTCTTTTGCAGGAGGCAGAAACAACATTAATGCAAATAAGATTCTAGCAAAATTGGTTTTAAAAAAGGGAGCTAATGCAAAAAATCCAATTACTAGAATCAGATAATGAGCAATCGCTTCTGAATAAAGTGCGGAGAGACAAAATATTTTATTAGGAATTTGAGCTATTAAAGGTATTATCGACCCCATTCTATCCTGCCCCCAGAAATATAAATCAGCGGGCAAATTAAAATAATGAACCATTAAAACAGTAACAGCATTATCAGAATTCAATCCCGGATAATAAATTGAAGAATATACTCTAAATGAAATTAGAATAATAATTAACAACGTAGAATAATAGGCAACTTTTTTAATCAAGTTTCTATTTTTTAGCAATTACTAAATTACACATTAAAGCTATTTACAGCTTTTAAAACTTCCTCATGAAACTTAATTAACCTTTCAGGAGTTGAAGTTTCTGCATACAATCGCAACAATGGCTCTGTTCCAGATGGGCGAATCATAATCCATTCATCATCGTTTATAAAATATTTATATCCATCAAGTGTTTCAACCCGTTCTACTTTAAACTCGCCAAATTGCTTAAACATGTCGTTTTTACAGGCCTGAATAATTTTGTTTTTTAATTTTTCTTCGATTTTTAAATCGTTACGGCTATAGAAAAAAGTTCCTGTAATTGCATATATTTCATCTATTATCTGGGTAATATTTTTACCAGTTTCATTCATAAATTGCCAAATGGTTAATCCCATCCAAACGCCATCACGTTCTGGAATATGACCTTTACAAGTAATACCACCTGATTCTTCTCCACCAACCAAAACATCTTCCTGCAACATTACTTTACAAATATCTTTAAAACCAATACGAACACGTTGCACAGGAATATTATATTTTGCACAAAGTTTCTCAACTTTTACTGTACTGGAAAATCCTGTAACAACTTTCCCTGATAATTTTTTATATTCAGCTAAATAATAAGTTAAAATTAGAATTATAAGATGTGAATTTATATAATTTCCTTTTCCATCATAAAGTGCAATACGGTCAGCATCTCCATCAACTGCAAGTCCACAATCAATATTTCCGCTTTTTGCAATAAAATTACTGAACTCTAATAAATTTTTATGTAAAGGCTCGGGTGCAATTCCACAGAACGAAGGATTATTTTCGCAATGCAAAAGTGCAATATCTGGGAATAATTTTCTCATAACATTTTGCCCAGCACCATACATTGCATCAAATGCAAATTTGAATTTTGATTTACGAAGTGCTTCTATATCAAAATTAGAATAAACATGTTTTAAATACATTTCTTCAAAATCAACAACTTTCACCAATCCTGATTTCACAAAATCATCTAATTTTATTGAATCTAAAACTAGTCCATGATCTTCTGGAATTATAGCTTCAATTTCTTTGGTTCCTTCTTCAAGTAGTGGTCCACCATGATCGCCTTTTAGTTTGTAACCATTGTAATCAGGAGGATTATGGCTGGCAGTAATCATAATTCCTATCTGAGCTTTTTCTTTAACAACAGCTAAAGAAACTGCTGGTGTAGAAATTGCACAATTACATATTTGCACTTTTATTTCATAAGTTGCAAGGACTTTTGCAACCGTTTCGGCAAATAAATTACCACCAAAACGGAAATCGTAACCAACAATAGCAGTTGGATTTTTATATTTATTATTTAACCAGGTAGCAACAGCAACGCTAACTTTAGCTACATTATCAACAGTGAAATCTTTAGCAATAATTGCTCTCCAACCGTCTGTTCCGAATTTAATTTTTGTCATAATTATCTAATTTTTCTTTTATTCAATGCATTTCTATATCGATTTGCATTTTTTTCATGTTCGTTTAATGTTTTTGCAAAATTATGATATCCTGAAAAATCTTCTTTTGCACAAAAGTAAATGTACTGATGTTTTGTATAATTTAAAACGGCATCAAGTGTTTTTGGCCATGGTATACATATTGGTCCTGGAGGTAAGCCTGCGTATAAATAAGTATTATATGGCGAATCAGTTTCAAGATGTTTTTTAAGCACACGCTTTAATGTAAAATCTCCTACAGCAAAAATCACAGTAGGGTCGGCCTGCAACCTCATACCTATTTTTAAACGGTTAATATACACCCCTGCTACGTTGGGCATTTCATCTGTTTTATATGTTTCTTGTTGAACTATTGAAGATAAAATTGAAACTTCTGTTTGGGTCATTCCTGCATTTTGTGCCTTTTGTTGCCTTTCATCATTCCAAAATATTTTATATTCTTTTGCCATTCTTGCAAAAAATTCATCAGCAGATGTATTCCAGTTAAATTCATAAGTATTCGGAATAATTAAGACTAAAATACTATTCCTTTTAAACCCGTATTTTTCAGAAAAATCTTCACTTTCTAACAAATCAATTATTGTAGTAGAATCAACTTCTAAGTTTGCACCTATTCTTCCAGCTAACTCTTCTTTTGTTCTAAAACCTCTAATAACCAAATTTACAGGCTCCTGATTTCCAGACCTCAGCAAATTCACCAACTCATTATTACTCATGTCGCTATGAATTTTATACTTGCCTGGCTTAACATGTTCAGTATAATTCTTTTGTTCGGCCAACCACTCAAACGAAGAAACATCTAATAATAAACTATCAGCATTTAATATTGTCAGTAAGTCTTGAAAATTAGAACCAGAAGGAATATATAAATATGTTTTATGATTTGAGGTTTTTACGTTTGGGTAATAAATTTTTTTATAATAAGAATACCCGGTAATACCACCAATTATTATTGATAGAACTAAAAAGCTTAAAATAATTTTAAGTACAAATTTTAGTTTTGATTTTTTCTTTGCTTTTGCCACTTTTAAAAAATTATTTACAAAGATAAACCGATTTAATTTTTAAGATTATAAAATTCGACAGATTTATTAACCATGCTCAATTCATGTAATTTTTGTAATTTTAGCTTTCTAAAAACATGGTTAAACTTTTTTATTTCATTTTAGTAATTACTCTTCTTACATCATGCTCCAAAGGGCATCGTTGCGATTGTTTTGTTTCTAATGGAAGTGAAATAGAAGAGATTAGGCCGTTAAATGAATTTACTGAGCTTGAAATAAATAATGTTTTCGAAATAACATTAAAAATAGATACCATAAATAAAATTAAAATAATTACAGGCAAAAATCTAATTAAAGGAATTGAAACAGTAGTTGAAAATAATAGACTTTTTATTAAAAACACAAATAAATGCAATTGGGCAAGAAATTATATTGGTAAAATAAAACTTGAAATATCACTAAATACATTAACCTACTTAAATTTAAAAGGCAGTTCTGACCTTACTTGTACAGATACAATTCATGGAACGGATTTAATAGTTGATAACTGGGCTGATATTTCTAATCTTGATTTAACTTTAGATTATTCTTCTATTATTTTCGCACTTCATGCAGGTACTGGTAACATTATACTTAAAGGAAAAACAATTTCCGGAAATTACTGGAATAACGGATACAGCAATTTCGATTTAAGTAACTTAACTACTACAAATTGCGTTGTTATGTCAAACTCTACAGGGTTTACAAATATAAACGTAAAGCATGAAGTAAATGCAAGGCTTTTTAACTCAGGAAATATTTATTTAAAAGGAAATCCTCAAATAATTACAAATTCTCAACACGGAACGGGAAAATTAGTTATTGATTAAGCAGAACGTTTAGCACGTTCCCAATTTACAGATTGGTTACCTTTAATATATCTTATCAATCCTAACCACGAGGCATAATTCATCATAAAAATATAATAAGGCACAAAGAACACTTTCGCTTTAATATTTATACTCTGAAAAAACCATCCAACAATTGTTATGAGATAAAATAAAATTTGTAACAACAACATTATCTGATAAACATTAACTTCTAAAAATTCTTGATTATAGACTATTATTGCGTTTAAAATAAAAATTATTGGCATTGCAAATGGCACAAATAACCAACGTGAAATTTTATGTGAGATGAATTGAAAAGCTAATCTAAAATCGTGAAATGGATTAAGTGCTTGCTTTAACCGGAAAGTAGATTGTACAGCACCAGCTGCAATTCTAATTTTCCTTTTTAATTCTTCTTTCACATTTGCAGATGATGATTCATAAGCATAAGCATTGGGAACATATTTAATAATATGACCATTAATTGCAATTCGCATAGACATCATAAAGTCATCAAGAAGAGTATCTTTTTCTACTTCGTTAAAAAGCTCTGTTCTAATTGCAAAAAGTTCCCCAGCAGCACCAACAGTTGTATAAAACTCAGAATCCATTTTCTTTAAAAATGATTCGTATTTCCAATATAATCCTTCTCCCGAGCCAGCTGCAGAATCAACAGATTTATTAAATATTCTTTTTTCGCCCGCAACACAACCAACTTTTGGGTTATTAAAAGCAGTTACTATTTCATTTATAGAATTTTGTGAAAGCATTGTGTTTGCATCACAAAAAACCACAATTGGAGTTTTAATGATTTTCATACCACGATGCATTGCATTAATCTTTCCTGCACGCTCAGGATTATGTAACACTTGAATATTGCTGTATTTTGCTAGCAAATCCTGTGTCCCGTCATCTGATCCATCTGTTACCCACAAAAAATGTAGTTTGTCTTTAGGATAATCTAACAGAAAGCTATTTTTAACTTTTTCTTCAACATAGTCTCTTTCGTTAAATGCAGCAACGAAAAGAGTAACCTCAGGCTCTTCAGAATTAAAAAAAGTTTTTTTTGTTTTGAAAAGTTTTTTAAATGCAACTAAAACATATAATAATAACCCATATCCAACATAAGAATAGAATACTAAAACAAGTAAAACCCAAAATAATACTTCAAGAATGAGCATCAAAATCTTTTTGGTAAAGTTATATAGTTAATACATAAAAAAAAACCTCACCTGAATTAGGAAAGGTAAATGAATTATTAAATAAAATAAATCTAAAAATCTACATTAACAGTAACTCCATTTATAGTTACAGTAGCCTTTCTATCGCAAACTCCGTTTCCAAAATCAATTATTCTTTTTGATAAATCCTGAGGTATTAGTTCAAACTTACCCTGTGTTATAGTTCCATTCTGACAACTATTCTCGAATTTCAGTGAGCTAGTAATATTTGATTCATATCCCTTTTCATTACAATTAACACCTACATTAATTCCAGAAAACAAAAAGACATCATCACTTATATCATTTATTGTTTCAAAACCCGAAAGCCAATTTATTGTATTGGTAGAATGCCATTGACAATTTTTACTGTTTTCAAAAATTAATTTAGCATCAGAAGTAATTATTGTAAAAGAAGGAATGCTATCATCAATACCATTACAGGTAATTGCAAAATAACCTATTATTTGAACATTGTTTTCAAAAAAATTATTAGTTGTTACATCTGCTGTTATTGAATTAGAATCAAAACTCCATCTTTCATTTAAAGTAGCTATTATTTTTCCTTTTCTTGTTTTTCCATCGGCACAATTAACTCCGTTGCAATAATCAATTATCATTGTTTTTGGGAATGAATCGAGAGGATAAAGTGGAGAAATTGAAACTATAACATTAGAGTCAATATTATTTCCCTTTTCGCTGATATAGCTATCTGCA
Source organism: uncultured Bacteroidota bacterium (assembly GCA_903837285.1). Lineage (GTDB taxonomy): Bacteria > Bacteroidota > Bacteroidia > Bacteroidales > GWA2-32-17 > GWA2-32-17. Next base: position 9,285 of record CAILUD010000085.1, read on the forward strand.
TAATTGTTTACTATAGTAAAAATGCTTTGAACAGCACAATCTGCACTTATATTATCAATAACAGATTGAGTGTCACTATCAGCAACCGGCAAATCTTTTTTGCATGAGAACTGCAAAACTAAAGAGAATAAGATTAAGAAAATTGCTATTTTTTTCATTCTGTTTTTAGGATGAAATACAGCATATAGACTTTTTTAGATATGTGAAGGTTGCACTCCTCACATTTTTTATTAAGCTTCACCCGCAGGGCCACCAAAAGTCATAGGCATTATTGGTCCCTGTTCGGTAACTTTTACGTTACCAAACTGAGACTCAAATTTTGCTACATTTTCTTTTAGTGCAAGAAGTAACCGTTTTGCATGTTCAGGAGTTAGAATAACTCTTGATTTAACCTTTGCTTTAGGCACTCCAGGCATTATACGAACAAAGTCAATAACAAACTCTGAACTGGAGTGAGTAATAACAGCTAAGTTAGAATAAACTCCCTGAGCAGTTTCCTCGTCCAGTTCAATATTTATTTGTCCGTTGTTAATATTTTTATCTTCCATATTATATTATTCTGCAACCTCAACACCACGTTTACGTGTCGACATGTTTTCTAATTCCTGTTTAGAACCAACTATCATTTTTGAATAATCACGTAAACCTGTACCTGCAGGAATTAAATGTCCAACAATTACATTTTCTTTTAATCCTTGTAAGTAATCGATTTTTCCTCTGATTGCAGCTTCGTTAAGAACCTTTGTAGTTTCCTGGAAAGATGCCGCAGACATAAAGCTCTTAGTTTGTAGAGCTGCTCTTGTAATACCTTGTAGTACCTGACTAGAAGTCGCTGGTACAGCATCTAAAGCAGTTGCAAGTTTTTTATCTTTACGTTTTAGCATCGAATTTTCATCGCGTAATTTACGAGCTGTAATAATCATACCTGGTTTTAAAACTTCTGAGTCGCCAGAATCGGTAATGATTTTTTTGTCGTAAATCCAATCATTTTCTTCCATAAAATCTAGTTTATCAACTAAAGATTTTTCGAGGAAACGAGTGTCGCCCTGATCTTCAATATGTACTTTACGCATCATTTGACGTACAATAATTTCAAAATGTTTATCATTAATTTTCACACCTTGAAGTCTGTACACTTCCTGAATTTCGTTTACAATATATTCCTGAACAACTGTTGGTCCTTTAATTGATAAAATATCGTTTGGTGTTATTGCGCCATCTGATAAAGGAGTACCAGCGCGAACATAGTCACTTTCCTGAACAAGTATCTGTTTTGAAAGAGGAACTAGGTATTTTTTAACTTCACCAGTTTTCGAAGTAATTACAATTTCGCGGTTACCTCTCTTAATTTTACCATAAGAAACTTCACCGTCAATTTCGGCAACTACAGCAGGGTTAGATGGATTACGAGCTTCGAATAACTCGGTTACTCTTGGTAAACCTCCGGTGATATCACCAGATTTTCCAACCGCTCTAGGTATTTTAACAAGTACAGTTCCAGTTTTAATTTTATCGCCCTGATTTACAGAAACGTGAGAACCAACTGGGATACTATAATTTTTAAGAACATCACCTGTAGTTGTAACGATTTTAATTGTTGGATTCTTAGTTTTATCACGAGTTTCGATGATAACTTTTTCTTTAAATCCAGTTTGTTCATCTGATTCTTCGCGGAAAGTAACACCTTCTAATACATTTTCGAAATCAATCTTTCCTGAAGCCTCAGATATAATTACTGCATTGTAAGGATCCCATTCACAAATGAGTTCGCCTTTTTTAACAGAAGTATTATTTTTAACAAATAGTTTAGAACCATAAGGTAGGTTGTGGGTCATTAAAACAATTCCCGTTTTCTTATCAACTATCCTCATTTCAGCTAAACGACTTACAACTATATCAATTGTAGCATTCTTTTCTTCGCTATATTCAACAGTTCTAAGTTCATCTATTTCAATAATACCTTCGTATCGAGCAATAATATTTGATTCTGTTGTTATGTTTGCAGCAACCCCCCCAACGTGGAATGTACGAAGAGTAAGCTGAGTTCCTGGTTCACCAATAGACTGTGCAGCAATTACACCAACAGCCTCGCCCATTTGAACTAATCTTCCGTTAGATAAATTCCTTCCGTAACATTTAGAGCAAACACCTTTTTTAGATTCGCAAGTTAATACCGAGCGAATTTCAACATGTTCAATTGGTGATTCCTGAATTACTTTTGCAACATTTTCAATAATTTCTTCACCTGCGCTAATTATTAAATCGCCAGTATTTGGGTGATAAATATTATGAACAGATACTCTTCCTAAAATTCTATCATAAAGAGTTTCTACAACTTCTTCACCTTTTTTAAGTGTTGATGCTATTAATCCGCGTAACGTGCCACAATCGTTCATAGAAATAATAACATCCTGTGAAACGTCAACAAGTCTACGTGTTAAATAACCAGCATCAGCTGTTTTTAAAGCAGTATCTGCAAGACCTTTTCTAGCACCGTGAGTAGAAATAAAATACTCAAGTACCGAAAGCCCTTCTTTAAAGTTAGCTAAAATTGGATTCTCAATAATTTCAGAACCTGTTGATCCTGATTTTTGAGGTTTAGCCATCAGACCTCTCATTCCGCATAACTGACGAATCTGTTCTTTAGATCCACGAGCACCGGAATCGAGCATCATATAAATAGGATTAAATCCTTGATTATCTTCTGAAATTTGTTTTAATACCAAATTTGTCAATTTAGCATTTGTATGTGTCCAGATATCAATAATTTGATTATAGCGCTCATTGTTTGTAATGAATCCCATATTATAGTTAGACATTACCTCTTCAACTTGCTGATAACCATCATTTACTAAAGATTGTTTCTCAACTGGAATGATTACATCGTTTAAGTTAAAAGATAAACCTCCTTTAAAGGCCATTTTATATCCCATACTCTTGATATCATCCAAGAACCTTGCAGCACTTGCAATACCAGTAACTTTTAAAACATTAGCAATAATATCTCTTAACGACTTTTTTGTTAAAAGCTCATTAATATATCCAACTTCTTTTGGTACAACTTCATTAAAAAGAACCCTACCAACAGTTGTTTCAATTAATTTTATAACAAGATTTCCATCAACTAAGTCGGAAGTTTTTACTTTTATATTAGCATGAAGTTCTGCTGCTTTTTCATTATAACCAATAATTACTTCTTCAGGAGAATAGAAAATAAGTCCTTCACCTTTGATAGGTTGCTCTATTGTGCTTTTTCTAGATTTTGTGATGTAATACAAACCTAAAACCATATCCTGAGATGGAACAGTAACTGGAGCTCCATTTGCAGGATTTAGAATATTATGAGAAGCAAGCATTAACAACTGAGCCTCTAAAATTGCGGCATTACCTAATGGCAAATGAACAGCCATCTGGTCACCGTCAAAATCGGCATTAAAAGCTGTACAAACCAAAGGATGCAACTGAATAGCTTTTCCTTCGATAAGTTTTGGTTGGAAAGCCTGAATACCCAAACGGTGCAAGGTTGGAGCACGGTTTAGCAATACAGGATGTCCTTTTAATACATTTTCTAAAATATCCCAAACTACAGGATCGCGGCGATCTACAATTTTCTTTGCAGATTTTACTGTTTTAACAATACCACGTTCAATAAGCTTACGAATAACAAATGGTTTATATAATTCAGCTGCCATATCTTTTGGCAAACCGCATTCATGTAGCAATAAATCTGGTCCAACGACGATTACCGAACGAGCGGAATAATCAACACGTTTACCAAGTAAATTCTGACGGAAACGACCTTGTTTACCTTTTAAACTATCGCTTAAAGATTTTAATGGACGGTTAGCATCAGTTTTTACAGCGTTAGATTTACGTGAGTTATCAAGTAAGCTATCAACAGCCTCTTGTAACATACGTTTTTCGTTTCTTAATATTACTTCAGGAGCTTTAATGTCGATTAATCGTTTTAAACGATTGTTACGAATAATAACCCTTCTGTATAAGTCATTTAAATCGCTAGTTGCAAATCTACCTCCATCAAGTGGAACCAAAGGTCTTAATTCTGGTGGTATCACTGGAATAACTTTTAATATCATCCATTCCGGACGATTTAAATGTTTAGATTCACGGAAAGCTTCAACAGTTTGCAAACGTTTTAAAGCCTCATTTTTACGTTGTTGTGATGTTTCAGTTTTTGCTTGAACACGCAAAGCATATGAAAGCTCATCCAAATTAATTATTGATAGTAGCTCGTGCAATGCATCGGCTCCCATTTTTGCAATAAATTTATTAGGATCAGAATCTTCAAGAAATTGATTCTCTTTTGGTAAAACATCAATAATTGCAACGTATTCTTCTTCTGTAAGAAAATCCATTTTTTGTAACCCATCAGCGGCTTTAAATCCCGGATTGATCACAACATAACGCTCATAATAAATAATTGCGTCAAGTTTTTTGGAAGGTAAACCTAACAATGCACCAATCTTATTTGGTAATGATCTAAAATACCAGATATGTGAAACAGGAACTATTAATTCAATATGACCAATACGTTCGCGTCTAACTTTTTTCTCTGTTACTTCAACTCCACAACGATCGCAAACGATACCTTTATATCTGATTCTTTTATATTTACCGCAGTGACATTCAAAATCCTTTACTGGACCGAAAATTCTTTCGCAGAATAATCCATCACGTTCAGGTTTATATGTTCTGTAATTAATTGTTTCGGGTTTAATAACTTCGCCACTGGAACGTTCTAAAATTTCCTCAGGAGAAGCTAAACCGATAACGATTTTCGAAAAAGTACTTTTAACTTTATTGTCTCTTCTAAAAGCCATAGCTTTAAATCTTTTAAAGTGAAATTCCGGAGTATATTTTACTCCGGAAAAATACTATTCTAAATTAATACTTAATCCTAAACCACGTAACTCATGAATGAGTACATTAAGCGATTCGGGTATGCCAGGTATTGGCATTGGTTCGCCTTTAACAATTGCTTCATAAGCTTTTGCACGACCAACAACATCATCTGACTTAATTGTAAGTATTTCTTGCAAAATATTTGCAGCTCCGAATGCTTCAAGAGCCCAAACCTCCATTTCACCAAAACGCTGACCACCAAATTGCGCTTTACCGCCAAGTGGTTGTTGAGTAATAAGTGAGTATGGTCCGATTGAACGAGCATGCATTTTGTCGTCAACCATATGACCAAGTTTAAGCATATAAATAATACCAACTGTAGCTGGCTGATCGAATTTTTCACCAGTTCCACCATCGTATAAATAAACACGACCGTATCTTGGTAAACCAGCTTTATCGGTATACTCGTTAATCTGATCGAGGTTTGCACCATCAAAAATAGGAGTAGCGAAAGTCATTCCTAACTCACGACCTGCCCATGCTAGAACTGTTTCATAAATTTGTCCTAAGTTCATACGAGAAGGCACACCAAGTGGATTAAGAACTATGTCAACAGGTGTTCCATTTTCAAGGAAAGGCATATCTTCTTCGCGAACGATTCTTGATACAATACCTTTATTTCCATGGCGACCTGCCATTTTATCACCAACTTTTACAACACGTTTTTGAGCTACATATACTTTTGCAAGTTTTACAATACCTGCAGGTAGCTCGTCACCAATTGTAAGGTTGAATTTTTTACGTTTTACATCAGCCTCAATTTCTTTATATTTAATAATATAGTTATTGAGTAAATCTCTTATTACATCATTTTTGGCTTTATCTGTAGTCCATTTATTTGGATTAATATTAATAAAGTCAACTATCTGAAGCATTTTTAATGTAAACTTCTCGCCTTTTGCAATTACGTCAACATTATAATAATCTTTTACACCTTGTGATGTTTTACCATTTACGACAACAAATAATTTTTCAATTAAACGTTGTTTAAAATCCAGGAATTTTTTACTCGCTTCTTCATCAATTTTATCAAGCAAAGTTTTTTCAGCAACTTTAACTTTTTTGTCTTTAACTTGACGAGCAAAAAGTTTTTTATCGATTACTACTCCATACATTGAAGGTGGTACTTTTAATGATGCATCTTTAACATCACCAGCTTTATCACCAAAGATTGCACGTAAAAGTTTCTCTTCAGGAGAAGGATCTGTTTCACCTTTAGGTGTAATTTTTCCAATTAAAATATCACCAGGTTGAACATAAGCTCCAATACGAATTAGTCCGTTTTCGTCGAGATTTCTCGTTGCCTCTTCGCTAACGTTTGGAATATCTGAAGTTAATTCTTCTACACCACGTTTAGTATCACGAACCTCTAAAACAAATTCATCAATATGTAACGAAGTAAAAGCGTCTTCTTTAACAAGTTTTTCATTTATAACAATAGCGTCCTCAAAGTTAAACCCTTTCCAAGGCATAAACGCTACCATTAAATTTCTACCTAAAGCAAGTTCGCCACCTTTTGTTGCATATCCTTCAGTAAGTACCTGACCTTTTACAATTTTTTGTCCTTTTTTAACAATCGGTCTTAAAATAATTGTAGTATTCTGATTTGTCTTACGGAATTTAAGAATATTATACTGAACAACATCATCGTTAAAACTCACAAATCTTTCTTCATCAGTGCGTTTATAACGAACAATGATTTCTTTTCCATCCACATATTCAACAACGCCATCCGCTTCTGCCATTAACAAAGCACGTGAATCAAGCGCAACTTTTTCTTCTAATCCAGTTCCAACAATTGGAGCCTGAGGTTGAAGTAAAGGAACAGCCTGACGCATCATATTAGATCCCATGAGTGCACGGTTAGCATCATCATGTTCTAAGAATGGGATCAAACTAGCAGCAATTGAGGCTATCTGGTTTGGAGCAACGTCCATTAACTGTATCTGATCTTTTTCAAGAACAGGAAAATCTCCACGGAAACGTGCTTTTACTTTAGCACTTAAAAAATCTCCTTTTTCATTTACTTCAGCATTTGCCTGTGCAATAATTTTTTCTTCTTCTTCTTCTGCACTAAAATAAACTACATTTTCGTCTAATAAATCTACATTTCCATCTTTTGCCTGACGATATGGAGTTTCAATAAATCCAAGAACATTAATTTTTGCGTAAACACAAAGTGAAGAAATAAGACCGATGTTTGGTCCTTCAGGAGTTTCGATTGGACAAAGTCTGCCATAATGAGTATAGTGAACGTCACGTACTTCGAATCCTGCACGTTCGCGGGTTAAACCGCCAGGTCCAAGTGCAGATAAACGACGTTTGTGAGTCATCTCAGCTAATGGATTGGTTTGATCCATAAATTGTGAAAGCTGATTTGTTCCAAAGAATGTATTAATAACTGAGGACAAACTCTTAGCATTGATTAAATCAATGGGAGTAAATACCTCATTATCGCGAACATTCATTTTTTCACGAATTGTACGAGCCATACGAGCCAAACCAACACCAAACTGTGCTGATAACTGCTCGCCAACTGTACGAACTCTACGATTACTTAAATGGTCAATATCATCAACATCAGCCTTAGAATTAATAAGTTCTATAAGATACTTAATAATCGAAATAATATCAGCTTTTGTAAGAATTTTTGTGTCAACTGGAATATCAAGCCCTAATTTTCTATTAATACGATATCTACCTACTTCACCTAAATCGTATCTTTTTATTGAGAAAAATAACTTATCAATTACGTCACGAGCTGTTTCTTCATCAGGTGGTTCAGCATTTCGTAACTGGCGGTAAATATACATTACAGCTTCTTTCTCAGAGTTACAAGGATCTTTTTGTAATGTATTATAAATAATAGCAAAATCAGCTAAATTCTGATCTTCTTTATGCAATAATATAGTTTTTGAACCTGAATCAACAATTAAATCGATATGATCTTTATCGATAATGGTTTCACGGTCAATTATAATTTCATTTCTTTCAATAGAAACAACTTCGCCGGTATCTTCATCTACGAAATCTTCAATCCATGTTTTTAAAACACGTGCTGCAAGTTTTCTACCAATAAGTTTTTTAAGAGCGGCTTTTGATACTTTGATTTCTTCAGCTAAACCAAAAATTTCAAGAATATCTTTATCGCTTTCAAAACCTATTGCACGAAGCAAAGTAGTTACTGGTAATTTCTTTTTTCTATCGATGTAAGCATACATTACATTGTTAATGTCTGTAGCAAACTCAATCCAAGATCCTTTAAAAGGGATAATTCTTGCAGAGTAAAGTTTAGTACCATTTGCATGAACAGATTGTCCAAAAAACACCCCAGGTGACCTATGTAATTGAGAAACAATAACTCTTTCGGCTCCATTTATTACAAATGTACCTCTTGGTGTCATATAAGGAACTGTTCCTAAATAAACATCCTGAATTACTGTATCAAAATCTTCGTGATCTGGGTCAGTGCAATATAATTTTAGCTTAGCTTTAAGAGCTACGCTATATGATAATCCTCTTTCAATACATTCGTTTAATACGTATCTTGGAGGATCAACAAAATAATCAATAAACTCTAATACGAAATTATTTCGTGTGTCTGAAATTGGAAAGTTTTCTTGGAAAACTCTGTGGAGTCCTTCCATTTTCCTTTTTTCAGGTGTGGAATTTAGTTGAAAAAATTCCTCAAAAGACTTAACTTGAATCTCAAGAAAATCAGGATATTGATACTGATTCTTGGCCGAAGAAAAGCTTATCCTATTATTATTTTTAACAGACATGTAAAACTAAATTAATGAAATTCAATAAATATAACGACAAAAAGGCTTAAAGCCTGAACGGCTTTAAACCTGTAGTTTTTGATTGAACTTCCTTTTTATTTAAGTTCAACTTCTGCGCCTGCTTCTACTAATTGAGCTTTTAATGATTCAGCTTCTTCTTTAGAGCAGCCTTCTTTTACAGCTTTTGGTGCAGCATCAACTAAGTCTTTAGCTTCTTTAAGTCCAAGACCTGTTAATTCTTTTACCAATTTAACTATTTGTAATTTAGCACCACCTGGTGATTTTAAAATCACATCAAATGAACTTTTTTCAACTGCAGCAGCAGCCTCAACTGGAGCAGCAGCAACTGCAACTGCAGCAGCAGCTGGCTCGATGCCATATTCATCTTTTAAAATTTGAGCTAACTCATTTACTTCTTTTACTGTAAGGTTAACTAATTGTTCTGCGAAAACTTTTAAATCTGCCATTTTTCTGTTTTTATGTATTAAAAACTTGATTAATTATTTCTTTCTGAAAGTGTTTTTACGACTCCTGCTAAAATATTCTTGCCTGATTGAAGTGAAGACATAACATTGTTTAGCGGTGATTGTAACATAAATATGATATCACCAATAAGTTGTTCTTTACTCTTAATCGCAACAAGTTTATCAACTTGGTTGTCGCCAATATATACTGATTCTTCCACAAAAGCACCTTTTAGTAAAGGTTTTTTATTTGTTTTGCGGAATGCTTTTATCAGTTTTGCGGGTTCGCTTGCTGAATTTGTAAACATTACAGATGTTCCACCTTGTAAAACATCAAATAATTCATCATATTTCCCTTCAAATGATTCCATTGCTTTTCTAAGCAATGTATTCTTTACTACAACTAATTCAATGTCTTTATCAAAACATTTACGACGTAAGTTGCTTGTATCAGAAGCATTTAAATCAGAAATATCAGCAAGATAGAAATGACTGAAGTTTTGTAAACGAACTGTCAAATCTTTAATGATTTTATCTTTATCTTCTTTTATCATGTGTTCCTTTAGATTTAGATTAATCTACTGATTTTGGTTCAATCTGAATACCTGGACTCATGGTACTAGAAAGATAAATACTTTTCATGTATGTACCTTTTGCTGCAGTTGGTTTTAATTTAATAATGGTACGAATAAATTCTTTTGCATTATCAATCAACTGTTCTTCATTAAAAGATACTTTTCCAATAGAAGAATGAATTATACCATATTTATCAACTTTAAAGTCGATTTTACCCATCTTCACTTCTTTTACTGCTTTACCAATTTCCATTGTAACAGTACCGCTTTTTGGGTTTGGCATAAGTCCACGAGGTCCGAGGATTTTTCCAAGAGCTCCTATTTTGGCCATTACAGAAGGCATTGTAATAATGACATCTATATCTGTCCAACCACCTTTTATTTTTTCAATGTACTCTTCAAGACCAACAAAATCGGCACCTGCTTCTGTAGCTTCGTTTACCTTATCAGGTGAACAAAGAACTAAAACGCGGGTTTCTTTTCCGGTACCATGAGGAAGTGTAACAATACCACGAACCATTTGATTGGCTTTACGTGGATCAACACCAAGTCTGATATCAAGGTCAACTGAAGCATCAAATTTTGTAAAAGTCAGGGTTTTCACAAGTTTAGCTGCATCATTCAAAGCATAAGATGTATTTGCATCAAGCTTTGATAGAGCAACTTTCTGGTTTTTTGTAATTTTTCCCATTGTTACTTTGTTTTATTTCTTTAAAGGAGATTCTCCTTGAACTGTAACGCCTAAACTTCTTGCAGTACCAGCAACCATTGACATAGCTGACTCGACAGTAAAGCAATTTAAATCGGGCATTTTATCCAAAGCAATAGTTTTAACCTGATCCCAAGTTATTGAACCTACTTTATTACGGTTTGATTCTTTCGAACCAGATTGAAGCTTTGCAGCTTCTAATACTTGAACCGATGCGGGAGGTGTTTTTACTACAAAGTCGAAAGATTTATCAGCATATACAGTAATTAGTATAGGTAAAACCTTTCCAGCTTTATCTTGGGTTCTGGCATTAAACTGTTTGCAAAACTCCATGATGTTAACTCCTTTAGATCCTAGAGCAGGGCCTACTGGAGGAGATGGGTTTGCAGCACCACCTTTAATCTGTAACTTAATATAAGTTTCTACTTGTTTTGCCATAACACTTAATCAAAATTTCTATTCTTTTTCAACTTGCATGAAACTAAGTTCTAGTGGAGTTTTTCTTCCGAAAATCTTTACCATTACTTTTAGTTTCTTTTTTTCTTCGTTAACCTCTTCGATAATTCCTGTAAATCCATTAAAAGGTCCATCAATAACCTTAACGGCTTCACTAACAAGGAAGGGGCTGTTAATTTCCTCATCGCTTTCAGCTAATTCATCTACTTTTCCAAGTATCCTATTCACTTCGGAAAGCTTTAGTGGGATAGGATTGCCTTCTTTGGATGCTAAAAAACCCAACACACCAGTAACATTTTTGATAATGTGTGTGATTTCGCCAGCCAAAGCAGCTTCTATTAAAATGTAACCTGGAAAGAAGCTACGTTCCTTACTAATTTTTTTACCATTTCTTATTTGGTAAACTTTTTCAGTAGGCACAAGAATCTGAGAAACAAATTCCTGAAGGTTAAAGCGATTTATTTCAGCTTCAATATAATCTTTAATCTTTTTCTCTTTGCCGCTGATAGCTCTAACTACATACCAATGTTTCACAATTTCTGCCATGCTCTTCTTACTAAAGATATTAATAGAACATACTATAAATTAGCCTCATGATGTTACTGAAACCGAAGTCCATTAACGAAACGATGAGCGCTATAATAAAGGAAGCAACCATTACTACTATTGCACTTGATTGAAGCTCTTTCCAAGTAGGCCATGTAACCTTCTGGGTTAATTCTAAGAATGCTTCTTGTAAATACAACTTAATTTTGTTCATTTTATAACTCTTTGCACGGGCGGAGAGACTCGAACTCCCAGCCTATAGTTTTGGAGACTACCACTCTACCAATTGAGCTACGCCCGTGTTTTGCATAAAGAGCCCGAAGGCTCTTTTTTGCAATATTAATTTAATTATTCAACAATTTCTGTAACCTGACCAGCACCAACAGTTCTGCCACCTTCACGGATTGCGAAACGTAATCCTTTATTAATAGCAACTGGGTAAATTAGGTCAACTTGAATAGTGATATTATCACCAGGCATAATCATTTCTACACCTTCTGGAAGAACTACTTCACCAGTAATATCTAATGTACGGATATAGAACTGAGGACGATAATGATTATGGAATGGAGTATGACGTCCACCTTCTTCTTTTTTAAGAATGTAAACTTCAGCTTTAAATTTAGTATGAGGTGTAATTGAGCCTGGTTTAGCCATTACCATACCACGTTTAATACTTTCTTTATCAACACCACGCAATAATAAACCTACGTTATCACCTGCTTCACCTCTGTCAAGTATTTTGCGAAACATTTCAACACCGGTTACTACAGTTTTTCTTTTCTCGAGGCTGATACCAACGATTTCCATTTCGTCACCTGTATTTACAACGCCCAATTCAATTCTACCTGTAGCAACTGTTCCGCGACCTGTAATTGAGAATACGTCTTCAACTGGCATTAAAAATGGTTTTTCATTCTCACGTGGAGGAATTGGAATATATGAATCAACTGCATCCATTAATTCCATGATTTTTTCTACCCATTTTGCGTCACCGTTTAATCCACCTAAAGCAGATCCACGAATAACTGGAGCATTATCACCATCAAATTTATAGAAAGTTAAAAGTTCACGAACTTCCATTTCTACAAGATCAAGCATTTCTTCGTCCTCAACGCTGTCAACTTTATTAATAAACACAACCATTTTTGGTACGTTTACCTGACGTGCTAAAAGAACGTGCTCTCTTGTTTGTGGCATTGGACCATCTGTAGCAGCAACTACAAGGATAGCACCATCCATTTGAGCAGCACCTGTAACCATATTTTTAATATAATCGGCGTGACCAGGACAGTCGATATGAGCATAATGACGAGTAGCTGTTGAATACTCGATATGAGCGGTATTAATTGTAATACCTCTTTCTTTTTCTTCAGGAGCGTTATCAATAGAATCGAATGAACGGAACACTGAAAGTCCTTTTTCAGCTAAAACTTTAGTAATAGCAGCTGTTAAAGTAGTCTTTCCATGATCGATATGACCAATTGTACCTACATTAACATGTGCCTTACTCCTATCAAATTTTTCTTTTGCCATAATAATTGAAGGTTTTTTTTGAATATATAATTAAACAATTTATTAACAAATTTATGAGCCAATGATGGGAGTTGAACCCATGACCCCTTCCTTACCAAGGAAGTGCTCTACCACTGAGCTACATCGGCAAACCAGAGCGGGAAACGAGACTCGGACTCGCGACCCTCAGCGTGGAAGGCTGATGCTCTACCAACTGAGCTATTCCCGCTGGTTTGTGGAGAGAGGAGGATTCGAACCTCCGAAGTCGTACGACAGCAGATTTACAGTCTGCCCCAGTTGGCCACTTTGGTATCTCTCCAGGTAAAAAATGTTCTCAATATATGAGCCGGTGGAGGGATTCGAACCCCCGACCCGCTGATTACAAATCAGCTGCTCTGGCCAACTGAGCTACACTGGCATCTCAAAGAACGTAATTTTTGTTTCTAAAAATCAGACCGCAAATGTACAATAACTTTTTATTACAGCCAAACATTATTTTAATTTTTTTGTATAGTTTTTGATAGGGTAAAAAACACCCCTTTTTAATACAAAAAGCTGGCATTAAAATAAAATGCCAGCTTTTTGTATTTTAGATAATTACAGATTATTTACCTGTCTTTTTTTCTTTATATTTTTTTAATTGACGTTGCAAAGCTTCGACTGCAGAATCGGCTGCTTCTTCAAAAGATTTAGATTGTTTTTTAGCAAAAAGATTATTTCCCGGCACTTCGAGCTTAATTTCTGCAATTTTATTATCCATTGTTTGAGCTTTATCTAATCGAAGTGTAACATCGGCTAAAACAATATCCGAATGCCTTGAAATTAATTTATCCATTCTTTCGTGAATAAATGCTTCAAGATTTTTGTCAGCATTAAAATGCAATGTTTGAATGTTTACTTTCATATTCAGTCCTCCTTATTTGTTGTTTATGCTCTTGGATGAGCTTTTTTATAAATGTTACGTAATTTTTCGAATGAATTATGTGTATAAACCTGAGTAGCTGCCAGGTTAGCATGTCCCAATAATTCTTTTATTGCATTTAAATCTGCACCATTATTTAATAGGTGTGTTGCAAAAGTATGTCGAAGAATATGAGGACTTTTTTTATCAAGAACAGCCACCATGCCAATATAATGATTTACAATTCTATAAACTAATTTAGCGTAAATTTTACTTCCTTTTTCTGAAATAAACAGATTATGTTCTGTTGAATTAATTTTATTCCTAAAGGTTAAATATTTTTCCATATCAGTTTTAAGAATTGTTCCAATTGGAACAATTCTTTCTTTATTTCTTTTACCTAATACCTTTATAGTATTATTATGAAAATCTATATCAAAAAATTTTAATGATATTAATTCAGATAATCTTATTCCGGTACAATAAAATAAAGTAATAATTAATTTATCACGTTCTCCAATAAAACCATCTCCAAAATCAACCTCTTTAAATAAATCGATCATTTGTTTTTCTTCAACAAAAATCGGAAGTCTTTTTTTATTCTTTGGTGGAATAATTTTATCTGTTGGGTTAAAGTTAACTATTTTTTCTCTAAGTAAATATTTATAGAAGCTGTTTAATGAAGAAAGTTTACGATTAACTGTGCGAGCTTCATTAGAATCTTCCATTAAACTAACTACCCACGATCTTACATGTCTAAAACTAGCATTAATAGGTGTAACATCAGGAAATGATGCACTTAAGAATAAAACATACTGAGAAATATCGCGAAAATATGCGTTAACTGTATGATCAGAATAGCGTTTTTCGTTTTTAATATACCCTACAAAGGAACCAACCACATCCATCTACACGGAGATAAAATTTATAATCTATTAAACGAACTAGATTAAGAAATAGTTTCGTATTAATACATCAACTCCGAGAAGAATATTATTTTTCTTCTTGACGGTGTAATTTCTGAATATAAACTGCATTTAAAATCTCTTCTCTACGACGAATAGAAGGTTTTTGGAAAGCTTTTCTTGCGCGAAGTTCTTTCATAATGCCAGTCTTTTCAAATTTGCGTTTGAATTTTTTTAAAGCTCTGTCTATGTGTTCGCCTTCTTTAATTGGAATAATAATCATAAAAGGTTTTTTAATTTGAGATGCAAAAGTACAAATAAATTCAATACATCCAAACACATTTATTAAAACTCTGTATAAGATTTTATTTTATCGCCTTGTTCTTGCGTAATCATTTTATTTTGAACAATTTCTTGAATGTTTAGAATTTTTCCTTGTATCTTTCTATATTCTAAAATTTTATTTGTAACATCTTTTGGGAAATACGGATGCTTAATTAACTGCTTAAAATCTGCTTTATTCAGATTTATCTTTTTCACATTTGAAACATCAATTAAAACAAGATTCTCGATTTTCAGATACATTTCTTGAGTAAACCCAAACACTTCTAACAATTGTTCCTTTTTAACAAACCCACCTAATAAATCGCGATACTTTACAATTCTTTTTGCATAGCCAGGTCCTATTCCGGGTAAAGTACATATAATATTAGTATCTGCATTATTTATTTCTATTGCAGTTTTTGTTTTCTGAGGAAATTTATTTTCCTGAAAATTAGTTTTTGCGGCATTATAATTTGGTTTGTCTTTCCAATTATTATCTTTAACTACATCATTCTTCTTTAGCTTTGATGGTATTGAAATAAACGGTTCTATTTTAGCATATAAAGAATCGGACAAACCATAAATCTTTTTAACATCATCATTATCATAAAACTTTCCACCTTTCGACCTAAAATTTATAAATGTTTTAATAAGCTTCGGCGAAAACCCTAGCTTTTGCAAATCGCTTTCTGTGGCATTATTTGGATTAAAAAGAAAATACTCTATTTTGGCTGTATCGCAATAAATTTCAGACTTTAAACTATCGTCAGCCTCGATGTTTACAGAAGAAACAAATTCATTTATTTCATTTTCAAAAGAGGTATAATCAACTTTTTCTCTTTTAAAAAAAACATCGGCATATTTAAGAAAAACAATTAGTATAACGATAATAAAAAGTAAAACTAAAATACCATTTCTTTCAGAACGGGTAAAAGTAAAATATTCGCGAAACTTTGTCATTTAATATGAAGATAGGGTTATTAAATTTAATTAATAACCCTACTTTACTTAATTTCTGTTCTCTGCATTTAAATCTGTAAAAGCAACTTTAAGTCTTTCGATAATCGCTTTTTCTCCTTCGCGTAACCATGCACGAGGATCATAATATTTTTTATTTGGCTTTTCTTCACCTTCGGGATTACCAATTTGTGCTTGCAAATAGGCAGATTTCTTCTTGTAATATTCATGCACACCACTCCAGAATGCCCATTGAGTATCGGTATCAATATTCATTTTAACAACACCATAAGATATAGCTTCACGAATTTCCTCACGAGCAGATCCTGACCCACCATGAAAAACAAAATTTACAGGAAGTTCCGAGGTATTAAACTTTTGTTTAATAAATTCTTGAGAATTCTTTAATATTACAGGTTCCAATTTTACATTACCTGGTTTATATACTCCATGAACATTACCAAACGAAGCAGCTATTGTGAAGTTTTCGCTTATTTTACTAAGTTCTTCAAATGCATATGCTACGTCTTGTGGCTGAGTATATAATTTTGAATTATCTACTTCGGTATTGTCTACGCCATCTTCTTCGCCACCTGTAACACCAAGCTCAATTTCTAAAAACATTCCAATTTTTGACATACGAGTGAGATATTTTTTACAAATCTCAACATTCTCTTGAAGTGTTTCTTCGCTTAAGTCTAACATATGTGAACTAAATAATGGTTTGCCATATTGAGCAAAATATTTTTCACCTGCATCAAGTAAACCATCTATCCATGGAAGTAATTTTTTTGCAGCATGATCGGTATGAACTATTACAGGTACTCCATATAATTCAGCAACATGATGAATATGCATTGCACCTGAAATAGCACCAGCAATTGAAGCTTCAAATTTTTCATTTGGCAAACCTTTTCCAGCATAAAATTGTGCCCCACCATTGGAGAACTGTATTATTACAAGAGAATTTACATCTTTTGCAGCTTCCATAACAGCGTTTACTGTATCGGTTCCAACTACGTTTACTGCAGGAATTGCAAAACTATTTGCTTTTGCAATACGAAATATTTCTTTTAAACTATTTCCCCAAGCAACGCCTGGTTTTACTTTATCGGATATTTTTTCTGACATATTAACTTTGTTTTTAATTCACCAAAATTAAAAAATATAATCTAAAAAACTTATTATAATCTGTTAATTTATAATTGTCAGGTCGAAAGACCCGACAACAGTTAAAATTAAAATGGATAACCTATTCCTAAATTAAATGCATTAAACGAATAATTTGAAGGTAAGCTATTCTTATGCCACTGCACCCATCTTTGACCAACAGATTGTGATGGATCTCTACCTTTAATTCCCATATCTATTCTAAATACAAAAAAAGAAAAATCGAGACGTAATCCAAAACCATATCCAATAGCAATATCGTTATAAAAATTTTTTCCACTAAACGCTGCTCCTTCACGACCATCGGTTTTACGTAAATCCCAAATATTACCAGCATCAACAAACAATGCTCCTTCTATAACCCAGAATAATTTAAAACGATATTCTAAATTAGCTTCTAGTTTAATATCTGAAGTCTGATTTGGTATTAAAAGTGTATCTCTATATGAACCTGGCCCAAGACTTCTAACAGTCCATGCTCTTATGCTACTAGCACCACCGCTAAAATATCTTTTTTCGAATGGTAAGACTTTCATATTTCCATATGGAATACCAATGCCAGCAAAAATTCTATAAGCCATTTTTGTTCCTTTTGTTACAATATGGAAATACCTGAAATCAGTTTCGGCTTTTATAAACTGTGCATATCTGGTATTTAGCAATTGATAACTACCATCAACAATTTTTGATTGATTTAAATCATTATATGCTGATAAAATATTACCAGCAAATTCTATCTGGCCCCTTAAATAAACATTATCATGATGTTTACCAAAATTTGCATCGTTAAATAAAAGTCCGTAGGAAGTAACAGTTACCATGTGATTAGTATAACTGTTTTCCAGAAAAGTTCCATTTATTGAATTTCTAAACCGCCACGAAATATATGGAAGGTTTACATAATTTATTTCAACAGGATTAAAAAAATGCTTCAAGTTTTTGTTTCCTTGCCATACATAACCAAATGAGATATTTGAAATTGTTCTTGTATAATCTGGTCTTTGCTGATAGTTATAAGCAATTGAAATGCTTGTTTTAGGATTTCTTCTTTTAATAAATTCTTCGAGATTAAAAGGCATTAAAAAAGTAGAAAAATACAATTTAGATTCTCCTCCAATTTCAATAGTATTAAACGGAATATACTCCTGAATTTGTTGATCATTTTCCCGTATAACCGAACTTTGCCTTTCGATAGCACCTCTAACCTTAACATCCCATTGTTGAGCACCTCTAAAAATATTTCTATTCTGATAAAGGATATTTCCTGCTATACCTAAATTTCCAGATGAATTTGTTCCTTCAGCTTCTAATTTATACGATTGGATACTTAGAGGTGTTAATTCAATATATGAATTTAAATAATTTGGACGGGATGATTGTGCAAACTGAATATTTACTAACCTAAATGTTTTTAAAGATGTTAAATTTCTATATGTCCTATCAGCATCTCTGGTATCGTAATAAACTCCATGTAACAAATAGCAAGCTCTAATTAACACTCTTGGTTTTATTTTAATGCCATTTTGAGATACAAAGTAATATCCGTTTTTTTCAATAGTATCAAGTGTACTATAATATTTTTCGCGTTCTTGCAATGCAAGCTTTGGATTAAAATCAGTAAAATAAAAAACAGTATCAATTAAATACTGCCTATGATTTTCTTTTACCGCTAATCCATTATCAAGTTGTTTATCAATATTTTGAATAACAACGTTCAAATTAACCTTATAATTCCCCAAAGAAGTATCAACATCAAACACAATATACTCTTTATTAAAATAATAATACCCATTTGATTTTAGTTTTTCTGTAATTCTTATTCGCTCATTCTGAACAATATCAGAATCAAAAAAAACACCATTTTTAAGTAATGTGGAGTTAGTATCTGGCAGCACAAAGCCTTTTATTTTCTCATCTTCAATTTGATAACTAACGTTATTAATCACGTATGGTTTACCTGTTGAAATAATATAATTTACTTCAATCTTTTTTCTTTTAATTGTTAATGAATCTTTTAAAACAGAATAATAATAACCTTTATTTCTTAAATAAGATATAATTTGTATTCCTGATTTATTGGTTTTCACCTGATCGAATATAACTGGTTCTTCGCCAACAATATTGCCCATTTTGGTTTTCCATTTTCTGGTTTTACCAATATGAGTTAGATTATATACTGCTAAGTGAAAACGAAAAAAAACAAGAATTCGCTTATTTGGTTTTTGCTTAATATAAGTCTCTGCTTGCTCTAAGTCAATGTTTTTATTATCGCATTTAACTTTTACTTTATTTAACAAATACTCGTTTTCGGCTACAAATCTCGTAGGCCTACATGAAAAGACAACTATCCCAACAAATAATAAAATTATATAAACTCTAGCTTTATGCAAACTTATTTGGATTTGTCACAAAGATAAACTGAAATAAATAAAATATAAGATGAATATAAGGGACTAGAAAAATAAAATTTATTTGGGCTGATTATCCTTAATTTTCAAGTTATCAGGAATAATAATTTCATCAATTTTTACCTTTGTTTGATCTTCGTTTACAAGTTTTATTTGAACCCGTCTATTGTACTTTCTACCTTCTTCACAATCCTTTCCATTACTCATTTTATTTGATGCTACAGGATTAGACTCCCCTTTACCATAAGACAATAAACGATCAATTCCGATTCCTTTATCTTTAAGATAATCTACTGCCGATTTTGCCCTTAATTTAGATAATTTAGCGTTGTATGCTTGCGAACCTTTAGAATCGGTATATCCAGTTAACTCAAGTTTTATTAATGGATTTTCTTGCATAACACTGTACACTTTATCTAAAATCTTAATTGATTCATCGGATAATTTAAAGCTGTCAAAATCAAAAAATAAATTATTTACAATTAGAATTTCTTGTTTCTTTATCACTACAGGAGTTAAAACAGTATTTAATTTAATTTCAGGAATTGAGTCGTTGCCTGTAACCGTAAACTGTTCGGTATATTGTCGATAATCATCAGAAGTAACTAAAATATTATATTTACCAATATCAAGCTGTTGCTTGTAAATAAATGATAAATTTTCTGGAGTATAAACATTAATTGTATTAACCATTGCAGAATCTAAAATAGCAACTCTTAAACCTTTTGGAATTTGATTTTGATTATCACTTAAAGTTAAATTACCGTTAACTGCAACGATATAGGATAATTGTGTGACTTTATTTGTTGTATCAACTGGATTATCCTCAATACCTTCTTTAATTTTTCTAAATACTTTCTTTAACCTAAAATTCGGATTGTTATAACCTCTTTCATCTTTGTTTTCGGTAAAAAAGACTTTTCCATCTATTATAAAACTATTGTCATCATCTTTATATAAAACAGTATCTTTAATGTTTTCCATTAAAAACACAGACAAATTAGCAAAACCCCATTTTTTAAATTTCCACATGCAATCCCATTGACGTGCTTCTTTTTTCTTTTTGGTTTTAAAAACAATTATATCTGCATTTTCTTTTTTATCAACCTTTAATAAAACAATATTAGCATCAATTGGGTGTGTCATTTCTATTACAGTTTGTCCAATTGACTGATAGTTAAACATAACGCCCAATATTAAAAGTAGGAATAATCTCCTTTTAATATTAGTATAAAAATTAAATAATGTTTTCATAATTAAAAAACAATTGATATGTCGCTAACATTCAACAAATTAAACGTTTAGCGAGATGTTTATTGACAGTAAAGATAAATAAAATAATTAAAATGCTTAATTTAAACAAAAAGGCCAATAAAATAGATTTAAAAAAGATGCTATAAACTACTACGAAAGCATTAATATTAATACTCTACTATTAGTATAATATGACAAAACGTTTATTACTTCCGTAATTGAAATACGCTTATCGTTTCTAAAAACAACAACCCATGCATCTGGTGTACCCGAAAAAATTTTCTCGTTTTTTGCTTCAGAATATTTACGAAAATTTCCTATCATATATTTATACCAGCCGTCATGCATTTCAACTGAAATTTCTTTATTTCCTGGATATCTTTTGTGTAATTCCTTATCAGGAATTTGTCGATGACAAGCACCAACCTGTACTTTAAAAACAATGTTTCCACTTTCAATGGTAACTACTGGATCAATAACTTTAAACTGAGCACTATCGATTTTGAGTATAACAGCTTGTACCGAATCATTATTAAACATTGGAATGCTATCATTTTGAAAATTCGCTAACTGATTTAAGGAATCTTTTTCTCTCGATTTTTTTATTAGTCCCTCTATTATAGTATTAGGATTTGTATAACCTCTTTCTTCAATATTTTGGGTAAAATAAACTTTTCCATTTATCTTATATTTTGAATCCCCATCTGCATATTTTGTCGTATCATTTATGTCTGTATAAATAAATAGTGACAGATTAGAGAATCCCCATTGTTTAAACAACCACATACAATCCCATTGCCTGCATTCGCTTTGCTTCTTTGTTTTATAAACAATAATATCAGCCTCCTCTTTATTGTTTACTGATAACAAAATAACATCAGCATCAAAGGGGTCTATAAGTTCAATAACAGATTGACCTACACAATTAAAAGAAATAATAATTGCAAACAAATAAAGAATTAATGCTCTTTTATTAAAAACCATTTTACAAATAACATTAAGCATCTATAACAATTTAATTTTATGTACAATTAAGCAGACTTTTGCCATTTAGTCGCATAAAAATATAATAAAATATTTACAAGAAAGATTCGCCAAACTTAAAACAACATACAAAATGCAGATATTTGAAATTTTTTGTACATTTCAAGAAAATGCAATTACACACACTACTAGCCTAAAAGATTGACAACATAGTTTTTGCGCAGATTTTGTAAAAATATATTTACACAAAAGTATTTAACATTCAGTTGTTCATATTTTTACGTAAACTATTCAACCTTAACTCTTTCGCCCTGTGAATGAGAAGAGAATTCAGGAGCATACATACATTGAATTGTTGTTATTCCGTTAGAGAAATCGCCCTTTTGCGAGACTCTTAAAGGGTATTCGAATACATAAGTTCCCTTTGGTAAATTATCCATAAAGAAATTTGTGCTTGCATCTTTTGTACTTTCATAATAACCTAATCCATCCTGATATTTATATACCGAGAAAACATTTAAAGGTTCGAAACCAGATGCACGCATATCTTTCATATGAACAAATTCCATGGTTCTATCAACTCTTAGTTCAATACGAACAATAACTTTATCTCCAACTTTTAAAATTGCAGGAGCTTTAATTGGTTCAATTATTTTTCCGGAAGATGTTAGCCTTTCAACAAAAAGTTCTTTTTTAAGTTTCAAAGGTGTTTCGTGTGGTGTTATTTTATCGAGTTGTTCAAAATACTGCCAGTATACCGAACCCCATGCAATCCCTTCAGTGTTTTTTGTTACAGTAACTTTCCCCATTTCTGGTTTTACATCAGTTCCTTGCCAGCTAGTCTTAAAATAACCTGTTCCAGCTTCTACCTTAACATCATCCATTTTCTTAGGATCTATTTTTTGTGTTCCTATAACAATTTCTACTAACTGATCATTTGCAAGTAAATCGGTTCCTTTTAGTAACAACGAGTATATAGCTTCAACAGTTGCTTTTGTTGTTTTCCAATCCTGAGTTTGTTTTTGTTTAAGAAGCCAAATTTTCATCTCCTCAACAGATTTCTGGTCATTCGCAACCTCATCAAAAGCTTCAATTAAAAGTGCCTGAGTCTCTATTGGTGCATTATACCAGTAGTAGCCAGCTTCAACATCTTTCCAATACATTCCAAGTTCATCATTTGTTATTGAATTTTCGCGAAGTGATTTAATAATATCCAAAGGAACTTTTTTAGATTGATAACGATGTAAACCAAGTGCCATCATGCCTTGTAAATATTTATTTTCAGTAAGCCAATATTTCTCGGCCTGACCTTTAAAATACCCAAATGCAGTGTTACAATTATTTGGTATTGGAATTTCGGTAAAGAAACTACGTGCATATAAATATTGCTCTTGCGTTGAACCAATATGTTTCTTTAATAGTTCTTCTTTTGTATAATATTTTAACAAATCATTATAATCATCTTTTATTCGTTTATCAAGATAATTTACTCCCGATTCAACCATCTTTTTTAAATCCTTATCATTAGAATAATCAATAACTTTTAATTTTTGAAGATGACCAAATCCTGTTATCATGTGCTGTGTTATATATCTGTTTTCGGGCATTCCAGGAAACCATGGCCAGCCCCCATTTGCAGATTGCGACTTTTCGAGTTTTGTTAATGCAACCTGCATTTCATTCGACATTCTATTTAAATCGAAAAGCAAACCAATATTTCTTTTGCGCTGTGTTTCATCCTGTGCATCTAAAACCCATGGAGTTTCTTGTAACAAAACAGATTTTAATTCCTGATTTTTTTCAAGATTTGAAAGTAATGCTTTTGAATCCGGTGTGTTCTTCCATGAATCAAATACTGCTTTAATCTTTGGTGAAGAATTAGCAATATGAGTAGCTAAACTATTTGCATAATAACGTGAAAAAGTCTGCTCGTTACACTCATAAGGGTATTCGATAAGATAAGGCAAAGCCTGAACAGCATACCAAGCAGGATTTGAAGTAAACTCGAGTGTATATTTAAAACTCTTTAAAGTAGAGGAACTACCTGACTCTAACAACTTTTTAAATTCAAATATTTTAGAAGAATTTCCTCTTATTGGTAATGGCATTGATTCTGTTACCATCATTCTGTTACTCATTACCGGAATAACAGATTGCTCACCATCAGAGAAATTTTCTGCAGTAGCAACTACTTTTACAGAAACAGCATTTATTCCTTCTGGTATACTTAAATTCCAGATAACATTTGCATTCCCTTTTTTATCTACTGAGAAAGATTTTATTTCATCATTTTTAGAAAGTATTCCAACAATTGTCTTCATTGTTACAGGATCGGTAAGTTCCATTTTAGCTTGTCCTTTTAATTCTTTTTCGCTAAGATTACTAATCTTTACAGACAATTCTATTTTATCATTTTCTCTGAAAAAACGAGGTAAATTTGGCACAACCATTAACTCTTTTTGAGTTACCAATTCATTATTTACAAAACCGTATTCCAAATTCTGAGTGTGAGCAAAACCCATCATTTTCCAAGATGTTAGCGCTTCAGGAACAGTGAATTTAACAATAACTTCACCATTTTCATTTGTCATTAAAGTTGGATAGAAAAATGCTGTTTCATTTAAATTTGTGCGTGCTTTTACATTACCAAGCTGCCCTTCTGCATCTTGTACTATTCCAGCCTCACCTTTTAACTTATCTTTTGAAATTAAATTTGATTCTTCAAGAGTAATCTTACCACCCGAAACATCTCCCTTTTTTTCAAACTCATCCATCTCGCCTGCCATTGCTTCAGAAGGTGCAGCATCAGGAGTTTGAGACATCACAGCGGAAGCGTACTTCTTACTTCTTGAAACTCCTTCTCTGCCATATCCATTATAATTTCTGTTTCCATAAAAATAAAAACCAAACCAATTCAGAGCATCATATTTCTGATAAGGAATTGCAGGATAATTTTTGTAATTTTTTACAATTTGATTTGATGTATAAGTGCTAAACAAATCGGAACTTAAATACATATTCATATAATCATAAGGAAACACATTAAATCCCCAATAATTTGCTTTTAATGCATCTAGTGATTTATCATAAAGAGCTGCTACCATTTCGGCTGCAACTTTTTCGCCTTTTGGTCCGGTAATTTTTAATCGCCATTCTTCTTGTTGTCCAGGTAAAAGCTTATCTCTAAAAGTTTCAAAAGAAATCTTTAGCTGTTTGTTAGAATAAGGTACAGAAACAGTTTCGTCATATGAATAAACTCTATTATTTGCAACTAATTTAAAATGCACTGAAAAATTACCACGGTACTCTTCTTTTACGGGGATTTCGATTAAAATCTGATTATTTGAAACAGGAATCCATTTCCTAAAAACAATTTTATGTCTATGTTCTATTTCATAAAGAACAAACACGTTTTCATATGTTGACCCAACCACAAATTTTGCAATTTCTCCCGGTTCGCAATAATTTTTTACAGCCGAATGCCAGAAAGGATTGGCATATGGAAGCTTTATAGATTTCTCACCAAAAACAGTTATATACTTTTTATTCATTACTTTTTTGCCAAAAGAATCTATTGAATTCATTTCTATAACATATCTCCCCGGATCCCATTTTATTAAATCTTTAATCTCAAATTTTTCTTCTTTACCTGTATCAAAACCATAGCTAAAAACTTGTTTTATTGTTTTTAACTTTGATAAATCTGCTTCAACATCGTATACATTACCCGGATATTTTGTTTCCCATTCTTCTTTTGTATAATTAAATTTCTCTGGTTTTTCCCACAATCTGTTTCGCAATACTTCTTTTTCATCTTCTAATTTAGATATTGTTATTTTTCCAGAAGCTGGCACCTTTTCTCCATTAAGATTTGTTGAATATATATAATACTTTTTTTCTTCAGAAGAATTTAGTGTTGCCGGAACATTTACATCTAAAAGCAGAGTTGTATATCCAACAGTAATTGATTTTGAATCGCTTTGAGTTTCGCCATTTATATCTGTAATATCTATTGAAACCTGATAATCAAAATCAGTGTAATCATCAGCTTTTATTGATAAATCTGGAATTGCTTTAAATTTAAATTTAAATTCGCCTTTATCATCAGTTTTTATTTTTCCATTTGTTATTTCAACGGAGGTTTGTCTTGTTGGTCTCCACCACCAACCACGCCATATTGGAGTTCGAACAACGCGATATGTTACATCAGCATCAGAAATATTTGCTCCAGAATATGCAGCACCTTTACCAGATACTTCTACAGTATCATTTAATCTGTAATTTCCCTTAAATGGATTTAGCTCTGCTTCAAATTTTGGTCTTTTATATTCCTCAACAGAAACAGAAATAGACCCATCCGGAGTTGATAATTGAAAATTACCATTTAATAATCCCTGCGGAATTTGTAGCGTTCCACTAAATGTTCCAAAATCATTGGTAGTTAAAGCAGTCTGGTTAATGGTCTGATAATTTGGATCGATAAAAGATAAAGTAGTTGCAAATTTCTTTGCTATTGAACGCTGAGTACTATCAATTTCAACAACAATTCCTTTATAGTATATTGTTTGACCGGGACGATAAATTGCTCTGTCTGTAAAAATGATAGTGCTATATGCTTTTTGTATTTCGTTATTATATCTATAATTATAAAAATTCTGTTGGGTTTTTAAAGTTTGTTTATTCCATTTAAACTCCAGTCCAGTATTATATACATCTTTTTCATATTCTGTTAATACTTTTACATATCCATTTTCGTCGGTAATATGAGTTTTACCTTTTACATTGTTATACTTTCTTGTAACATAATTATATTTCGAATAAAATTCCTGTACCGAGACTTCATTTAACGGTTTTCCGTTACTGCGATTTGTTACGAAAACATCATAATCTCCATCTTTACAACGGCGATATATATAACTGATATCAGAAACCATGAAGTCTTTATATGCAAGCTGATCATCATCAAATTTAAATTCCTGATTTTGAGAAATAAAAATAACATAATGCCCATATTTTAAACTATCTAAAACCAATTCTGTTGTATGATCGTTATAATCCAGTTCGTAGGGGAGATTAACCTCAAAATTCTTTACCTGAGTTGCTGTTTTTAAAAGCTTCTCGACAAAATCGGCCCCATAAAAATTTTGACTTAAACGCTCATATTCATCCATGTCAATTTCTGAAACCCTAACCCATACTTTTGAAATATTCTGATAACTGATTTTTGTTACAAATGGTTTTCCTGGAATCTGAACTTGTTCTATATTAAAAGCTAAAGTTTTATTTTCGATTTGAGATTTTAAATTTTTGCATTTTGCTGCACCGGTAGAATTAGGAAATTGCTCAATAGCTTTATTACAAATAGCAATAGATTGAATTTTATAATCTTTAAATTTTATGGTTAAAGAATCTTGTGCAATATAATTACTCGAAAGACTATTTAATGTTAATGCCACCTGATATGCTACCTCCGTTGAAAAAGCATTTGAATTATATTTATTCTGAAGTTTTTTTAAAGCATTTAAATATAATTCGTCTTTTTCGGTATTTACAGAATTTGAATAAATGAATTTTAACCTTGTCAAATCGGCATCAATAAATGCTTCGGGTTTTGCATCATTTGCATGAAATTGCAATAATTTTTGAATAACCTTTATACCATAAAACTGAAGTGATAAAGTATCTGCTGTTTTTATTTTTAAATTCATGAATTCGGAAGCATCCGAAAAATAAAAATCTTCTTTTAGTTCAAAATAATCTGCTGGTTTTGAAAGTGCAATTTCTTTATTTGAAAAAAAATTAATCGCCCTAAAAGCAAGAAAATCATATAAAGTCGGACGAAGTCCATCTGTTCCTTGTCCTAAATCAATTACAGCTTTAATTTCTGATATAGGCGTACGTTTTAAACTATCCTCGTTTTCTAATGAGAGCATATAATGTTTTATACATGCATCTGCCAATTTATTTAAATCCCAGGTTTTAATATCATCATTTTGAAAATTAGCAGTTTCGCTTCGTTGATTAAATTTCCAGCGATTATTTTGATAATACATCCAGTACATTTCCGATGCAATTGAATGATATACTGGACCATAAGGAAATTTCATGATTTTAGCATCTTTAATAAGATCATTTAAAATATTTTCAAATGCATCTTCCTCAATTGCATTCCTATATTTAAGCTGATAAATTCTTGCCTTAATAACCTGTTCCGCATTATTTTCGGCAAAAGCTTTTTTATAAATTTTATCTACCAATTCTAAAGCAGATTTTGGCAATCCTTTGTCATCTAGACTATCAACAGACGCCCACTCTTTTTTAAAATCTTTAGATGAATTAAAATGTAACGGCTTGTCTTCTGGTTTCATATTTGGCTTATTTACAACTACTCCTGCATAGATTATTGAAAAAAGAACTATTACAGAAGTTAAAACGAGTAATACTTTTTTATTAAACATATTTTTAAATTTTTTGGCTTTTTAAAAACGAATGAAAATAGTGATAATTATTTAATTTTGGAAATGAGATTCACAAAAATCCAAAATCCATAATTTGTAAAAAAATATTTTAAAAAACCTTTTCTACAAATTATTATAAAAACCAAAATTATTTTACTGTTGTTATAATAAATTCAGTTCTTCTATTAAGCGCCCTTCCTTCTTCGGTGTCATTTGTTGCAATAGGTTTAGAAAAACTATAACCTTTACAAGTCAATCTAGTTGCGGCTATTCCATGTTCAACGAGATAATTCAATACAGATTTTGCTCTGTTTTGTGATAATTTAATATTGTGTTCCTGCGAACCAATATTATCGGTATGCCCACCAATTTCTATTGATACTCGTTGATTTTCTTTTAAAAAAGAAATAAGTTTTGATAACTCAGTTTTCGATTTAGGTTTTAAATTAGATAAATCGGTATCAAAGAAAATATTTTTTAAAACTACAGCAACACCAGGTTTTATAGGCGTTAAAGGGATATCAAGTTTATATGGTTTAGTAAAATCGGTAATACCTTCCAAAGAAAAGTTACCACTATAAAAAACATACCCTTTTTTTGAAACATTTAAAGCATAATTTTTTTCGGCGGGAATACAAGTTAAATATGATCCTGTTATAGGATCTGACTTTAAACAAGATATTGATTCTGATGTTTCGAGTTCTAACATTTCGACATCTGCTTCTAATTTTTGTTTTGTTATTACATCGTACACAACTCCTTTTACCCATGTAACAACTTGTGGTCGTGCTTCTGGATATAATTCAAATTGAAAAATATCCCAATCTCTTGAACCATTCCTGTTTGAAGAATACATTGCCAGATTCCCGTGTGCGTTAACAATGAGCCCAAAATCGTCGACAAATGTATTTATAGGATAACCGATATTTTTTGGCGTACTCCACGTTCCATCTTTTTTAAGTCGTGAATAAAAAATATCCTGTCCACCCATTCCCGGCCAGCCATCAGATGAAAAATATAATGTTTTACCATCGGGATGAATAGCTGGAGCATATTCGTTTTTTGAAGTATTAATACTATCTCCTAGGTTCACTGGCTCCGACCAGCTTCCATCTTCGTTTCTTTTTGCCATATAAATATCTCTGCCACCTTTCGAGTCGGGTCTGCCACCAGATGCTAAAAAAAGCACTCTTCCATCTGAAGATGGAGAAGGATTAGACTCCCAGTATTTAGTGCTAATTGGCGGACCAATATTTATTGGAGTACTCCATTTATTTCCCATTCGTTTAGAATAATAAATATCGCATGAGCCAAAATCCTCTTTTCTATTACATGCAGTATAAAACAGAAAACGACCATCGGCAGAAATCCCTTGCGCACCTTCGTTATCTTCTGTATTTAATGGAAAACCAACATTCATTGATGGCGACCATGTACCATCTTCATTTTTATATGTTATAAAAAAATCTTCCTGCATTAATACTTTTCCATTAAGCGATTTATACTTTGTTGGAAGCTGAACTGTAAACATCATAGTATTTTCATCGGCGGTAAGCGATGGCCAATAGTCTTTAAACTCAGTATTAACAAAATCCCCAATATTTACAGGCTTAAATGGAACCGGGTGTTTAACTGCTTTTGCACCAAACTCTGCATTTACAAATAATTGTTTTGCTGAATTTAAAATACTGGTATCAGTTGTAGATGAAATACAAGTCTGAAGATGATTAACCGCATCATCATAATTACCAATTTTCATTTCAGATTTAGCAACAAAAAAATAAATTTTAGGATTAAAATCAGGATTAATCTCAATTACCTTTTTAAATGCTGCTATTTCATCGTTAAAATGAAATTGTTCATTTTCCAGATCTGCTAACAATAAATACGGTTCAATAAAATTGGGGTCTTTTTCTAATGCAAATTCAATATAATTTTTTGCGTACTCTATATCACCTTTGTTATAATAACCTATAGCAATTTCAAAAAACTCTATAGCTTTTTTATTATTCGTAGAATAATCTGTTTGCGAAAATGACGTGAATGAAATAAATAAAAATAGTATTATAATTATTTTCTGCATAAAATTAATTTTATGGTATATGCATAAATTTATGTGCCTGAATAGAAATATTCCATTTTGGATTTTCTTTTACATATGTAACCACCTCTTCAATAATTTCGCCAAACCTACTCCATTCGGGTTGCAAAAATAATTTACAGCTAGAATTTACTTTTTTTGAATTTTCTTCGGCCCAAATAAAGTCTTCCGAACTTTGTATAATAACTTTAAGTTCATCTGCTTTATTATATATTTCGGCTAAAGGAGGATTTTGTTTTTTCGGCGAAAGACATATCCAGTTCCAATTACCTGTTAATATATATGCTCCGCATGTTTCGAGATAAGTTTCAATATCTTTAGATTTTAGACCTTCACAAAGCTTATCTAAATTATAACTTAAGGGCTCTCCTCCGGTAACTACAACAGCTTTTGCTGGATTTAACGAAGCTATTTCTACAATTTCATCAATATTCATTAACCACTCGGGATGATTATTCCATGAAAACTTTGTATCGCACCAATCGCAGGCAATATCACAACCTGCTATCCTGATAAAATATGCTGCTTTTCCTGTATGAAAACCCTCGCCTTGAATAGAATAAAACTTTTCAATAATGGGTAATTTTAATCCCAAATCTTTTTCTAAAATTGTCATATTAAGCTAAAATCTTATGCAAAAGTAATCTTATAAAGTTATTTTTCTTAAATAACATATGTAATACCATTTCTAATTATAAAATAGCCCAATTTTTTTATTCATCTCCCTACCCTCTTCAAGAAAGAGGGACAATTGGTTGGGCTATTTTATAAAAGTGATTTGTATTAGAGATAAGATTTTCAAGCATCTTTTGAACTCTTTCACAAGACTATTTTTGCAAGAACTAAAATAATATCGAACTCACGTTAAATAAAAAAGGCTGAACATTAATTCAGCCTTTAAAAAATCTTTGAGATTACACCATTAAAAAGGTTCTAAATGGCACTCTGAACAATTAGTAGTTTTCCATTCTTCGCCAATATCAACTGGATGTTGGAATTCTAATGTGCCATTAATTGTAGTGTATTTTATTGAATCAGTTATACCTTGTCCAATTATAGTATGACATAGATTACAATCTTTTGAAATAACTTTTCCGTCTGCAGATTTATGTTTATCGTCATGACATCTGAAACAGCCATTAAATTCTAAGTGACCGATATTCATTGGGTAAGCAGTATATCTTACTTTCATTTCTGGGAAAGTATTATATGAGAATTCA
The DNA here is from genome assembly GCA_903837285.1 of uncultured Bacteroidota bacterium. GTDB lineage: Bacteria > Bacteroidota > Bacteroidia > Bacteroidales > GWA2-32-17 > GWA2-32-17. Next base: position 40,937 of record CAILUD010000085.1, read on the forward strand.
GTTTGAATTGCAGTAATAGCCGATTTAATTTCTTTCTGATACTTAGTAAATAAATCAGGGAATGATTTCTTATAATAATCGGTTATTTGTTTATCGATACCCATTCTTGCAGAATCTTTTGTTGAATAAACATCATTTAATCCTTCCATTGCGGCAGCTTTTAAATAAGGAACCGATTTTGATATTTGATTTCCGGCAAAAAGACTATTTACATAATTTGAAGGCGCTAAATACCTGTGCGAAGGACGATTATGACAATCCATGCAATCAAAAGTTCTTTTTTCAGAATTAGCTACTTCTTTAACGGTTGGATGAATTGATGTATCACTTTCTAAAAAGATAGTCTCTTTTCCAGTTTTCTTATTTAAATATTTTACCCATGGAATTGTTTTACGTTTTTCATCAGACTGGTAAGTAATTTCTACATCTTTATTAATATGCCAGTGTATTCCGCCTGTATTACCTAAAGCAGAATGATCAGCACCAATTCTCATTTTCATAATCACATTCCATTCTGTATTAGCCGAATCGGCAAGGTAATACTTCTCATTTCTGATTTTATTTGTATAAAATTTTTCTGGCCAGTGACATTTTTCGCAAGTTTCGCGAGCAGGACGTAAATTTGCAATTGGAGTCTCTATTGGTCTATTAAATGTTCCTAAGAAATTCTTGTAAACCTGTCTTAATCCAGACATTTTTGATTTTACATAAAAATCGACTCCTTCACCTACGTGACATTCAGCACATTTTACTTTAGCGTGCGGAGAATGTTGATATGCAACATATTCTGGCTCCATTACATCATGACAAAGAGTACCACAAAACTCAACAGATTCGGTATAATGAAACCCTTTATAACTGCCAATAACTGTAAAAAGCACAAAGAAAACTGTAACTACCGAAAAAATAAAAAGTGCATTTCTTGTTTTTTTATCTTTTAAATCAATTACTAATAGTTTATCATCTGGTGTTTGTGTACCTCTTTTAATTTGTCTCTTTTTTCGCCACATTCCAAATGGGATTAAGATTAATCCTAAAAGCAAAAAACCTGGTGTAACCATATATGCAAATAAATCAAAATATACGTTTTCAACTCCAAAAACATTAATTTGAATTACAAAAAATATGATTGTAATCCATGCTATAAGAGCAGTAATTGTTCCCAGATATGAAGTGTAATTGTAATAAGTACGCGGTAGTTTCATTTTCAAATATTTAAATTATTAATATTTCGACATGTAAAAATAGGTAAAGACTTGTTTATATCAATCAATTTTATAAAAAAGTTAAGTAATTTAGACAGTTTCTATGTTTTATAGCAGAGTTATTAAACATCATTATATATGTTTAATAATAGTTTATAGTGTTTAAAAGACATCTAATTTTGCGCAATACAACATAAAGTATGATAATTAGTGCATTTATGCTAATATAACCATATGTAAATCTGTTGTTGTTTAACACATTACGTAAATATTTAATTATGAAATATATTAAATTTATTCTTTTAAATGCAGTTTTATTCATCTTCTTATTCAACATTCAGGTTAATGCTCAAGAAATTGTTTGTCTGGATTGTCATGAAAATGTAGTTGCGAATTCTGCGCACAACAAAATTATAAAATGTGGTGATTGTCATCGCGACATAACAACAACCGAACATGGAGCTGGCTCAGCAAAACCTGTAAACTGTGCTAATTGCCATGCAGCATTAAATAAACAAATGAGTAATGATGTTCATCGCAATGTAATGAAGCTGGATGAAAAAGATGCACCAAATTGCAAAGTATGTCACGGAACTCATAAAATAAAATCTCCATCAACGTTAGCAAACAAACAAAAAGAATATTGCAGTAAATGCCATAAAAATGATGTTCTTAAAGCAAATTATCATTATAGTAAGGAGAATAATGAAAGTTGCAATAAATGCCATAATGAAAAACTACATAAAGGCAAATTAGAAAAATCGGTTCATAGCCAATTAAATTGCTCCAATTGTCATAGCTATGTTATGAACAATCTAGACAATCATAAGAAAGCTCCAAAAGATGGCATTTTAGCAGATTGTTATTTATGCCACAGTGCTATTGCTGCTGAACATAAAGAAAGTATTCATGGACTATCGATTTCTGAAGGCATGAATGAAGCAGCGCAATGCTGGGATTGTCATGGATCACATGCCATTGATTCTGTATCAAATCCTAATAGTTTAGTTTTCCAAACTAATCTGGTAACAACATGCGGTAAATGTCACGACAACCCAGAATTTTCTAAAAAACATTTATTTGCAATAAAATCGCCTGGTAAAATGTACTCACAAAGTGTACATGGAAAAATAGTTGCCGGCGGCAAAGATGCAGCAACCTGTGTTACCTGCCATGGTAAACACGATATTAAAAACAGAATTCAACCAGGTTCTAAAATTGCAAGCATAAATATTCCTGCCACATGCGAAGAATGTCATAAAGAAATTACTCAGGAATATAAACAATCTATACATTGGATAGGTGTAAAAAAAGGAATTAGAGAATCCCCGTCGTGTAATGATTGCCATAGCGAGCATAACATACATCAAATAAACAATGCAGATAAAAGAGAAGAAATTAAAAGAATTCAGTCTCTTACTTGTCTAGAATGCCATAACAACCTTATGTTATCTGAGAGATATGGAATGTCGGGTAACAGTGCCGGAAACTACGAAGACAGTTACCATGGTTTAGCATCGGCTCGTGGCGATAAAAAAGTTGCATTATGTGTAGATTGTCACGGTGTACATAAAATATTACCAAAATCGCATGCAGAGTCTTCAATTAATAAAAACAATATTAAAGAAACCTGCAAGAAATGCCACGCAAAGGCTACAGATGTTTTTTCAAACAGTTATTCGCACACAACACAAGTTAGTTCTGCAAAGAATATTGAGGATATTGTTACATCAGTATATTTCTGGTTAATTGTTATAGTTGTGGGTTGGATGTTTGTACATAATCTGTTAATATTAATTCATGAGTTAAGAAAACGCTATAAGAAATCTAAAAACGAAATTAGAATTCCTAGATTTACTTCAAATGAACTAGTTCAACACACTGTATTATTAACTTCGTTTATTATTTTAGCTATTTCAGGATTCCAGCTAAAATATCCCGACAGTGCTTTTGGAAAGGGATTATATGCTTTAGGAATGGACGAAAATATTCGCCAATGGGTTCATAGAATATCTGCTATAGTTATGATGGCGCTATCTGTTTACCATGCAATATATTTAGTTATAACAGCAAGAGGTCGTGATGTACTAAAAGGATTATTCCCAAATTTCAGCGACTTAACTCAATTAATAGGTAATTCGTTATTTTATTTACACCTAAAAAAGAAACAACCAGAATTCGACAATTATAATTACATGGAAAAAATGGAATACTGGGCTTTAATATGGGGCACATTAGTAATGGGTGCTACTGGTATTGTGCTGTGGTTCCCTACAATTGGTGGCGACTGGGCTCCGGTTTGGTTTATTAAAGTAAGTGAAATCATTCATTTCTATGAAGCTATTCTTGCTACTCTGGCTATTGTTGTATGGCATTGGTTCTTTGTTATTTTCCACCCAAAAGAATATCCTTTAAACTTTATTTGTATTGATGGCGACATTACTATCCATCATTTTAAAGAAGAACACAAATTAAAATTCTATAAAGTAATTATTGAATGGCTGGAAGTAAAGAAAGGTATTCGTACTCCTAAAAAGATGAACCATTATACAAAATTATTTATTAAAGCTGTTGAAAAAGGCGGTGTTACAATGGAAAGCCTAGTAAATTCTGAGCTAAATAAAGATGAAAACTTAAAAGCTATAGCTGAAAAACAAAATTTGATTTAATGTTGATTGACTTAATTTTAAAGCCTCGATTAGTTAATCGAGGCTTTTTTTATTATGTCAGGTCTTTCGACCTGACATTTTGTTTACATATTTAGCATTTTGTTTTAGTTACAATCAAGTCTAAAGACCTGACTGCATTTTTAGACCTGGCTGTATGGCAATAACTAATATATCTTTACAGATGTCATTGTTAACGAACCTCCCACCGGTTTATCGTTAAAGAAAGTAATATTCTCGTTTTCTTCTTTTAATGCTAACGCATATAACAAAGGCAAATAATGCTCCGGTGTTGGTATTGCTAATTGAAATGCTTTTCCCTGCGACTTAAAATTAATTAGTTGCTGATGGTCATTTGACAGAATAAATCTTTTCATCTTCTCGTTTGCTTCTAATGCCCAGTTGTAACCATAATCGATTTCATTCAATTTTTCCCAATCAATCATTCCAAGATTGTGCACCATGTTACCACTTCCAATAATCAATATTCCTTTTTCACGAAGAGATGAAAGTTCTTTTGCTAAATCATAATGATATTGTGGTGCCTGAATATAATCAAGACTCATTTGAATTACCGGCACATTCGCATTTGGATACAGATGCTTAATAACTGTCCAAGCACCATGATCCAGTCCCCATTTATCATCAAGTCCAACATCTGTTTTCTGAATTAACGACTTTGTTTCTTTTGCTAATTCAGGACTTCCCGATGCAGGATATTGCACATCAAACAATGCCTGAGGAAAACCGCCAAAATCGTGAATAATTCTTGGTTTTTCCATTGCTGTAACAAATGTCCCCTTAGTTTCCCAATGCGCCGAAACACATAAAATTGCATTTGGTTTAGGAATTGTTTTGCCAATATTTCTGAACCCTGTTACAAACTCATTTTCTTCAATAGCTGTCATTGGACTGCCATGCCCTAAAAACAACACAGGCATTTTTTCTGTGTTGTTAAAAGAGTTTGTCATATTATTTATTTCATTAATTTTCATCACTAACCTATACTATTTCAATAAAGTTATTCATTATTGCAAGTTATGTAAATAAAAAAGCCGTATAAATATTCATACGGCCTTTTTAACAAATCAAATCAATGTTTAATAGGTACCTGCTAACAAAGAATAAATAATTAAGCCAACCAATACTAGTCCGGTAAATACGAATATAAATCCGAAAACTTTAACTGTTTTAATCCAATTCTGTGAGAATGCTTTTTTAACAATTACGTTATCTAGTTTACCTGCTTTTTCTAATTCTTCATATTCTTTAGGTCTGTCTGCTTTGTATTCTTCAACTGGAACGTGTCCTGTAAATATTACTGTATCCATTGGGAAAGCTTCAGGACGTAAGTGAGTATTAAAGAAGTGAATTGTAAATATAAATCCAACTGCTAATAAAGCCTCATCACTATGTATAATTTGAGCAACATTAATTACCCAACCAGGGAAGAAATTTGTAAAGAATTCTGGTAACCATAAAATCAATCCTGAGAAACCAATTACAGCTACTCCCCAGAATACTGCCATGTAATCAAACTTTTCCCAATATGTCCAACGACCATAATAAGGACGAGGACCAGCACCTAAGAACCATTTTACTGTACCAATAGCATCTTTTAAATCCTGTTTGTTAAACATTAAGGAATCTTTACCAAAGATAAATGACATCAATTTGGTTTTATTTTTAATCTTCAATCTAATTAACGAGAACACATGGAAAATAAAATAACCAAATGTTATAACAGCAGCAAAACGATGAATGCTTCCAGCAACATGAACTCCGCCTATTAATTTTGCAAGATTATTTGCCCAAGGCATATGAGCAAATTTTAACATCATACCTGTTAAAGCAAGTAATAAGAAACTTACAATAACAAATAAGTGAGTTATTCTCTGGCTCTTTTTAAATCTTCTAAAATATACAGCCTCGCCTTTTGGCAGTTTATGATGTTTTTTCTTTCGGGCTTCCATTATAGAACGTGGTATCCATAACAATGTATGAATTCCAAAAATTCCAAATACACTTAATAATAGTGTTGTCATTATCCAGAAAGTATAATACAGCACATCATTATCATTGTGAGTAGCATGAGTTAAATACCCTGTAAATTCTGCATTTGCATTTGGATGGCATTTTTTACAGGTTTTAACTATATTTTTCTGACCAATCATTGATTCCGGATTAGAAATCTTTAATATTTTATGAGCTCCATGACAATCAGAACATCTTGCAGCTTTTAAATAACCAAGTGTATATGCTTTACCATGGTAAGTTTCCATATAAGTCTCGGAAAGCTTTTTATGGCAACTACCACATTGCATAGTAATTTCATTTAAGAATTTATCTTTATCAATCTCGGTAATTGTATGGGCAGTGTGACAGCTTGCACAGGTTGGGAATTTTTTACCATTATTGTCGGCTGTTATGGAATGATCACTTGTTAAATAATCATCGTAAATGCTCTTATGACATTTTGCACAGGTTTTTGGAACATTTAAAGGATTTACTGTAGAGTTTTCATCAGATTCTTTTAATATGTTATGAGAAGTATGACAATCGGTACAAACAGCACTTGCTAGTAATCCTTTTTCTTTTAATCCTTTTCCATGAACACTTGATGAATAATCGCTGAAAGCGTCAATTTCTTTAAGATTTGTATTAATTACTGCTTTTCCGTTTTTAGTATGGCACTTTCCACATAAATCAGGAATAGAGCCTCTATATGTTGGAGATGTGTCATCATATCTTGTTTTAACTTTATGCGTACCGTGACAATCTGTACAATAAGGAGCATTTGATTCTTTATTATTAAAATAAGCCTGACCATGTCCGCTGGTTATATAAATATTTGAGACCTCTTCGTGACAACCGGAACAGTCAACTTTTTTATTTGTAATACAAGGACGTTCATTTTTATTATCAACGGTTACTTCAGAATGGCATTTAGTACATTGAATTTTTTTATGAGCAGAATTCATTAAATCGTCTTTATTAACCTTTAATGAAACTTTCTGTCCATTTACCATCTTATGAGTTTCAGCATTCTCGTGGCATTTTAAACAAAGTTGGTTTGATACAATTTCCTCAATTTTTTTAATTTTAACAATGTGCGAAGGATGACAGTCGCTACATGCAGGAACAGAACCTGCCTGTTTTTCCCACAATTCTCTTTTAATTACTTTTGTGTGAACTTCTTCAATTCTTGCATGACATTTCATACAAGTACTTGCAATTTTATTAGGCGATATTGAAGAGTTGGGACTGGTATGAGGTAAAATTAAGTGATTTCCATGGCAATCGTTACAGGTAGCTGTAACAATTAACCCACTTTTGTACAAACCCTTACCATGAATACTTTCGCTATAATGCTCAAGAATATTACTTTGAGGAATATTATATAACCTTGCAACAGGCGATCCTTCTTTATGGCATTTACCACAAAGAACAGGGATATTCATTTTATAAGTTAATGATTTTGGATTGGTATGATGTAATATTCCATGACCACCGTGGCATTCTTTACAATCCGGAGCATATGGTGCATTTAATTTTAAAGCCTGTCCGTGAATACCAGTAAAAAATTGCATTTGTGCAGCTTTATGGCATCCACCACATTCAACTGGTTTTAAATTTTCGGCATGAGGAAATTCAGCAACTGCAGCGTCTTTATGGCAAGAAGCACAAAGAACCTTTTTATGAACTGATTTATTTAGAATATTCTTATCAGCAAATAAAGAGATTGTTTTCCCAGCCTTTACTTTTGTTAATGAATGATCCTCATGGCACATTAAACATTCATCATTCGTTTGAGAAAACAGATTACTGGTTATTAGAATAATACTAAAAATAACTAGTAATATTTTTTGACTGATTTGATTCAACATTTTATATAATTTTTAACTTATTATTTCCTTTTTTACAACTATACAAATGTATAATCGCTTTACTTATTAAAAAATGTTATACAACACTATTGATATTAAAATAACAGTTTTGTTAAATATGTTGATTTATTCATTAAAACATTTATCCGCTTTAAAATATTCACTATATCTGGTAAAAACATTAGCGCTGTTCATTTTTATTAATTCGAACAGATTTGCCATTAGGCAAAATGTAAAAGTATTATAAAACACAATTTTTAATTCGTATTTGTAGTGCACAACTTAAATATTTGCAAATTCTATAAAACAAAAAATCCGACTTAAATTTTAAATCGGATTTTTAAAGTAAAAACTATTAATGATTAGAATCTTACAGTAATATTAAAACCTATTAATAAACCACTCAAATCTCTATGATTGTATAAATAATTTTTTTGAGCAATAATATTATTATAAGTTGTTGCAAATAATTGAAATGCATGAGTACCTCCATTTTTTTCAAAGCCAAAAGCAAAACCGGGCTTAGTTTCTCCGGGAACATCATTTCCTTCAGCATCTTTAGGATAATCAAATGATTCTAGGGGTGACACATAATTAAATTCTGCCATAAATGATATTTCATTCCAGATTTTAAATCTACCACCTACGCTAGCTCCAATAGCCTGATTAGCATATAATGAATCGACTTTATTGAAATGTAAGAAATATGGTGCAATTTGCATAGTAAGTCTTTCGCTGAATTTACGTGCAATAATAAGTTGGTGAAAATATGACAAACGGCTTGCAAAATTATAATTATCACCAAAATACGCTTTTTCTCTACCACAAACAACTACGTTACCATAGTAAGAAAGAAAGAAAGGCGTTCCGTTTTCTTTTTGTTGAAGAATAGAATATTTCCACATTAATTCCTGCATTTTATTGAATTTTTCGGTACCAAACCCAATCATTAATTTGTCAGTAATTCCATAATTAATTCCAAGTCTTGTATTTGCAGGTCCATACAAACCAAATAAATCGCTCAACTTTTTAATTGTACCTATTCTGTGATGAATAATAAATTCTTTTGATTTTTTGGTAGGCTGACTTGTTGTTTGTGTTTCAATTAGCATTGAACAAGCAAATGCATCTGCTACAGGAGTTTTTGTTGCTTTAGGAGCTTCTGCCTCTTGGGAAACAACTGTCTTAATGCCTATTATCAGCACTAAAGATAAAATGAAAGCTATTTTTTTTAACATAATAATGTGTTTATTTATTGTTTATTTTTTTTATTTTACCAGCATCTTTTACCAACACCACAATGAGCTGCAGTACCATTACTTGAATATCGAGACCCATTTGCAATAGTTCCACCTTCGCTTACATTTAAAGGTTTAAAGAATGTTTCACCGTCAACATGATATTTTGTTCCATAAGTTCCTTGATTTATTGGACCATTTACATCTGCAGCGTCTGTAGAATGACACCAGAAACACTGAACTCCATCCCAGTATGGTGCTGCATATGGCGATGATGCAAAATCTTTATTATTTGACATATGATATAATAATTGATGCTGTCCTGATTGGGGATAATTATTTTGAGTTGTTGTGTTTGGTATAGAAATAAGATAAGGTGTTGACATGTTTCCTTTACCATTGTGGCAAGAAGTACATTGAGTTACTTTACCATTATCCCATCTTGGGGTAGTAGCATAAACAGCTATCTGTTTTCCAATTGTTGAACTCCAGTTCATTGATCCTGGAGTACTAGGATATCCAACATCCTGTCCACGATATGATGTGCGACCATTACTGTGACAATAAATATTTGAACAAGTTTTATTCTTATTATCCCAGGTTGGTGAATTACTATCTCCACCATTTCTTGTTATTAAACTATTTATATCAAATGTAACATTTTTAACACCATTCATATGTGTTGACTTTTCCCAACCATGACCAAAATGGCATGTACTACAATCATATGCATACATTCCTTTTGTATGCTTTAAATGTGCATTTGAAGAATGTTCAGCATAAGAATTATGGCAATTTTCACAAAGTGCAGGTAAAACAACAGTTCCTGTAGCTGGAGTTTCCTTAAAAGTTATTTTCTGTTTTTCACACGATGCTAAAAAGATCACACTACCAATTAGTAATGTAAACAAAATAGGCTTAAAATTTTTCACAATCATTACTTTATTTTTAATTGAATAATAATTAAAGTTCAAAATAATACACAAATGAATCCTTTAACATAAAAGATGTTTAAGGATACAAATGTATAATATGATTTTTTTAAAAA
>CAILUD010000086.1 GCA_903837285.1 uncultured Bacteroidota bacterium
AGATTCAATATGAACCTTTTGTGTGTCTCCTATGGCAATTCCTTTTATAGTATAAAATTCGTCATGATAATTAAAAACACGAACCGAAATAGTATCATAAATCAAACTATCTTTTAACGTTGTTATGATGTCTTTTTGCTGTTGGATCACTGTTTCAGAATAATGTTCAACTCTTCTGGGATTAACTTTCAGATTTTTTATTTCAGCGATAATTTCCGGGTAAATATCATTGAGTTCACTATACTTTAATTGAAGTACATTATTCTTCGCAACCAAATCACCGTTTTTTGCCTTAAAATATTCAATCTGCTGCTTTGAATCCTTCCAGGAGTATTCGAGCCTGTTTTTTTCTTTGCGTTCGTTAAAATACATCTTTCCAAACTCATATGTTGAAAACGCAAATAATATCATGAATAATGATATTATTGTAATTAGTCCTGTGTTTTTCATTTGTTTTAACCTAAGTTTCCTTCGTCAGCAAAGGAATAATAACCTTTAACTGTAATAATTAAATGATCTAATAAAGTAATGTCCATAACCTTTCCAGCATTATAGATTTTCCTTGTTAATGCAGTATCAGCCTCACTTGGATTCAAATTTCCTGAAGGGTGATTATGTGCAATAATAATTTTTGTTGCAAGCGATTCTAATGCTACTGAAAAAATCAGCCTTAAATCTGCAACGGTTCCTGTTATTCCTCCACTACTTAAAATATTATAACCTAAAACCTGACTGGCATTATCAAGAAATAAAACATACATCTCTTCTCGTGTTTCTATCTGTGAACTCCATATAGATTTAAAAACCTCATAAGCTTCATTAGAGGTTTTTATTGTAGATAGTTTTTTATCTCTGTTTTTTCGGCTATAAACTATACGAAGTTTTGGCGGCCTTGTTGATTTAACAAATCTTCCTAATCCCTGAACATCATTCTTTTTCTTTGTGAATATTACAACAGAAATAACAATTAGTACAACTGCAATAGTTATGATTATTATGTTTCTCATGTTTTTATCCAGTGTTTAATTTCTTTTCTGAAGTACCAGGCAATTCCTATTGTGATAATAACTATTACAATAATTATTAGTCTTTTTTTTTAACTTCCATGCTATCCAATACCTTTAGATTATACTTTGCAATTAACATCTTTAAAATATTTGCGTAGTTTGGATCTGTGGCATATCCTGCACGTTGCAATGCATCAGCTTGCTCTTCGGGAGATTTTGCAGTAAAAACGCCATGCTTTGCATAGCGTTGATTCTTCTTCAGGAAATCAACTCTGTCTTTAAAACTATCCAAAGGATTTGTGTACCAACGGAAACCATCTTTAATAAAAACTTCATTTCCATTAAAGACTTCACGGGTTTTCATATCAATTACTTTACCTTTCCAGTCCTTTGAAGCTTTTATTCCAAAATGATTATTGTACTTTTTGGCTAAAGAACTTTGACCGTTTCCGCTTTCCAGTATAGCCTGAGCCATAAACAACGAAGGGAACAATCCTGTTCCTTTTGCTGCATTTACTACTGCTATTGTAAATTGTTTTATATAATCTGCACGTTGTGACATATTATTCCTTTTTTAATAATTTTGCTACTTCAGTACTCTCAAGAGTTTTTCCAAATCCGGCATTTACCAAAGCAGTTTCAGTTTGTGGACCAAAAAAGCCATCCTGATCAAGTGTTGTTTTATATAATTTATTAAGAACCGTTTGGATAGCTTTTACTTTAGCACCTTTATCGCCAAGTTTGAAAGGGAAGGTATTATTCTCCTTGTAATCTATTCCTATTGGTTTAGGGCTGCTTGATTCTCTGACATCAGTAACAGTTGAACTTTGAGCTTCAGGTTCTTTAGAAAGTCCTAATTTCTTCTTTATCCATTCCCTTTTCCAGAAAACAATGGTTCCTATTACAACGAGCAAAATAATTGCTATGACTTTATTTTTGTTCATCTTTTTTAACTTTTTACTTTCAACTTTCCAACTTTAAACTAATAAGTAATTCCTTGTTGCATCAATGTATCCTTTGCTTCTTTCATTTCTGATTCATCAAGCTCATCAGACAACCACATTTTTAAATCTCCGGTAATGTCAGAACCAAATGTTCCACCGTCTTTTTTGCGGGTACCAAAACACTTCTGCAAAAAATACCAGTCATCCTGTGTTTTTAATCTAGTGAAAACATCGAGCAAGGATTCATCTTGTGTTCCGGTTCCGTTCATTGCACCTTCAAGAGTAGAACACATGGAGAAATACTCAGTTCTATCGTAAGTGAGTTTATTTACATCATATTTGAATTTTGTTACATCATTATGAAACATCTTACGAATACCATCTCTGATACGACCACCAAAGAGCAAAATAAGAACAACGATCACAATAATGATAGTTGCCCTACGCTTATTAATCGGACTTACAGAATTGTATTTCTGACTAACGTATTTTTTTGCTGCTATTAAACCAGTTGCCCACATTCCGATTTATTATTTACTAATAACTATTAACTAAAGAATCTATTAACCCTTCAACACCTGAAGGACTTGTCTTACATACTTTGGCAGCTTCATTAAAAGCTGAGCTTCTGAAAGATTTTCTCCATCATCAAGCATGTTTTTTACCACAGGTATTAAATCAGGTTTTTCGTGTATCATTTCAACCGTTGACATCAGATCTTCGTGAGAGATAGATTGATTTAAAATCTTTAAAGCATTCAGTTTTTGTGAAAGTTCACTTGCATCATTAGCTTCAATAGAGAGGTTCTTATTCAATTCAGAACCGTTTTCATTGATTATAATTTTAAGATTGTACGTTTTCATTTTCCTCGGTATTTTGTTGATTTTCTAGTGAATTATCGGTTTTGTTTTCCTTTACGATTTCGTCATCCTCTTCCGGCATAAGAACATCCATTAAAGCATATTTCTGTTCCGGATTCAAATTCTTTACAACAGACATTAAAGTTTCAAAAGCATCAGTGCTTTCGTTATTTGTTTCAGTTTTTTCTTCTTTATTC
>CAILUD010000087.1 GCA_903837285.1 uncultured Bacteroidota bacterium
ATCAAATCTTAATAATGAAAAAATACTTGAGTTAAATAGAATTTCAATTTTAAATAAAAAACTGTTAATTAAGATATTCGAAAAAAAATAATCTAAATAATACTTTACAAAAATAATTGTTATACTTTTACTGCTTAATCGATTTAGTGAAAATTTTAGAAATGGAATTAACTGAACTTGAAAAATACTTTTCGGAATATAGATTAAATACTATAGGTTATAATTCTGAATATGAAAGCCCATATGGTATTCAAAAAGTTATTTATGGCGATTGGATTGCTAGTGGAAGGTTATATAAACAAATAGAAAATAAAATATCTAATGAATTTGGTCCATTTATAGCCAATACTCATACAGAAGCAAATGAAACAAGTAGTAGAATGACATTTGCATACAGAACTGCACTTAATATTATAAAAAATCACGTAAATTCTGGAGAAGATGATATAATTATAACAGCAGGATCTGGGATGACTACTGTTATAAATAAATTTCAAAGAATTTTAGGGCTTCGCTCATGCGGACAGATAATGAGTAAAAATTGTTTGCAGGATAGAGAAAAACCTGTTGTATTTATAACACACATGGAACACCATTCGAACCATACATCATGGTATGCAACTACCGCGGAAGTTATTGTTATAAAACCTGACGAAAACCTATTAGTTGATATTAGCGATCTTGAAAAACAATTACTAAAATTTAAAGACAGAAAATTTAAACTTGCTTCTATAACAGCGTGCTCAAATGTTACCGGAATTAATACACCATACTATCAAATTGCAGAATTAATGCATAAACACGGCGGATTATGCTTTGTTGATTTTGCTGCTTCAGCACCATACGAAAATATTAATATGCATCCCGAAAATACATTACAAAAACTTGATGCTATTTTCTTCTCGCCACATAAATTCTTAGGCGGACCAGGCTCGAGTGGAGTTCTTATTTTCGACAAATCAATGTATCACAATCAAATACCAGACCATCCAGGTGGAGGAACAGTTGAATGGACAAATCCTTGGGGAGAATATAAATTTGTTGATGATATTGAAATTAGAGAAGATGGAGGTACGCCAGGCTTTTTACAAGCAATAAAAACAGCTTTAGCAATTTTGTTAAAAGATAAAATGTCTGTAACAAAAATAAAGCAACGCGAAAAAGAAATGCTAAACATTATTTGGCCTGGATTAAAATCCATTGATGGAATTAAAATACTTGCCAACAATATTCCAAATCGCCTTTCTGTAATATCATTTTACCATGAAGAAATTCATTATAATTTAATAGTTAAATTACTAAGTGATCGATACGGAATTCAAGTTCGTGGTGGATGTGATTGTGCTGGCACTTATGGTCATTATTTATTAAAAGTTAGTCAAGAACATTCTAAAAGTATTACCGAAAAAATTAATAATGGAGATCTCTCCAATAAACCAGGTTGGGTAAGACTTTCACTTCATCCAACGAATACTAACGAAGAAATATATTTCGTTTTAAAAGCAATCAATGAAATAGTTATCAACTTCAAAAGCTGGGCACAAGATTATGATTATTCGGCAAAATCAAACGAGTTTTTTCATAAAGCAGGATATACTCAAGCAACTAAACTGAAAACAGAAAAACTATTTAAGATTTAATTCCTACATCTCTAGTTTTTTAAATTAAACTCCAGTAAAATTATATCACTTGGATTTACTGTTTAATTATTTTAAGTTTGCTTTACTTTAATTAATTTAAGTGGATAATAATATAACAGATACTATTTATATTAAAAACATGGTTTGTAATTGCTGTACTAAAGTTATTAGTCAGGAATTTTCAAAAATTGGGATATTTGTTATTTCAATGGAATTAGGCAAGGCAACTATAAATTATAATCCCGATAAAATTAATTCTAATACCATTAGAAAATTATTATCAGAAAACGGTTTCGATTTAGTTTCTGATCGTGAAGAAGTATTAGTTGAACAGATTAAAAGCACAATTATAGAGCTTGTTCATTATTCAAACAATGTAAACTCAATAATCCGAAAATCTGATTATTTAATTGAGAAAATGAATATGAGTTATCAGAATATTTCTAAACTTTTTTCGAAACATGAAAAAATAACATTAGAAAAATTTATTATTCTCCATAAAATTGAGCGCTGCAAAGAATTAGTATGGCATAAGGAATATACTCTAAGCGAGATTGCTTACATGATGGATTTCAGCAGTGTTCAGCATTTGTCAAATGCATTTAGAAAAGTTACTGGAATAACAGTAACAGATTACAAAAAAGATGGACTTCTTTTAAAAAAACCGTTGGATAAATTGTATTAATACTGTTAAGCTACAGCCTCCGCAAGTACTTCTGCTATATCTTTAACATCAACTTGATTACTAGTCTTTCTTTCATTACATGCTTGCGCAAAAGCCTTTTTACATAGAGGACAAGCAGTAATAAGTTTATCAGGATTTGACACACACAATTGTTCAGCAGCTTCTGAAGCCATAAACTCTTTATCATCAAAACCTGCTGGCAAATTGGCTAAACTGCTACCGCAACAAAGTGCCATTTCTTTTTCATTTTCGGACTTATTTAATCTTGATATTCTACCTAGTAACTCACGTGGTTGATTATAAATTCCTGAACCTCTACCTAAATCACAAGGATCGTGATAAACAGCTGAAAAATTTAAATTTGCAGGTTTTAACTTTCCAATATTTACCAGTTCGTTTAAATATTCTGTATGATGTTGAACTTTTATATTCAGATTATATTCTTCTTTAAATATTTTATAACAAATAGGACAAGAAGTCACTAATAATTCAGCCCCGCTGTTAGCTATCAATTCTCGGTTTTTATCAGCTAATATATTTGCATCTTTTTCTTTACCTAACACCTGCAATGGCCTTCCACAACAAATACTGGAATCTTCATCCATAAACCAGAAATTTATTTCTGCTTTTTTTAACAAAGCTACCATTGATCTTTTAATTGTTGGAGTTAAATGAGTCATGCAACCTGCAAAATATATTACATCCGCCTTTTTTGATTTAATAGAACTTTCTTCTAAATATTCAAACTCTGCTCCTTTTTCGTCAAAAAGCTCATTACGTTTTACTCTGCGTATTGCGTTAATGCCAATTCCAACCGGACAAACTTCCTGGCAGCGGCCACACATTAAACAATCAGTTAATCCCTGTTTTCCCTTTTTATTAAAACGAACAGATTGTAAGAAGTATGCAGGCAACATTTTATTGCGCTGTGTTGTAGCATAAACCTGACAAGCATCTAAACAAATTCCACATCGTGAACACGACTGAACTTCAACTCTTGAAAAACCAGTATATTTTTTTTCTGTTTTAAACCCAGCTTTTCTAAGAATTATTAAGACCATTTCTGTTGGAATATGCATGTACCTGCTATATGGTAACATAACAAAAAACACACCTAATGCAATTGAATATGCCCACCATGCAGGATATTCCAATTGATCAACAGGAAGAAATTTAGCTAAAATATTTCCAAAATTATCAGTTAAAAATCCACCATTATGGTATTGTGCAGATGTAAAACTTTCTGCTAAAAGTCTTAATGGAAATATACACCAGAGTGAAGTTAAAGCAAGCTTATCAATAAGTCTAAGCTTTGTTGTTTTCTTCATTCCAAACATTTTTTTGTATAATCTTTTTGCCATTGCTAACATTAGTCCTGATAAGATATACAATAAAATTAAATCCATTAAAAATTTGAATCCACTTGCAAAAGGAAACCCATCTATATTATGACTAAAGAATTTAAAGAAAATAGGTTCGTAAAACATATTAAATGCATGATGATTGTGCATTTTCGATTCAATTGTTCCACCTAAAATCAGCAAGAACCAACCAAATGCGAAACTGCTATGCATATATCCCAAAACCGGATTTATTTTAAAAATTCTTCTGTGAAAAAGAACTTCCATAAAAATTTCTTTAATAACAGAGAATAGCTTAAAACTGAAAATAAGTTTTAGAATTTTTACCCGTTCAGCTTTTTCGTGCGAAAAAATCCAGCGGAAATATTTCCATAAAATAAGAATAACGACTATTACTAATCCAATACTAAAAGGTAATACAAAAGGATCGTAGCTCATTATTTATTGGAATGAATAAATTTTCTTGTTTGAAAAATAATATTTCTTGTATTAATTCCCTTTGGGCAAACCAAGGAACATTTTCCACAAAGCATGCACTTTTTAATCTCGTTTGCAATATGTACTTTCTCTCCTCTCCTAACATAAAGCATAATTTTATGCAAATCAAATTGCGTAAACTGCCCTGCAGTGCAAGTAGCCGAACAAGTTCCGCATCCAATACACAGAGATATTGATGGCTCAACACGTTTTAAAAAATAAAATAAAGTACGATCGTTTGAATCATAATTAATTTGTCTGTCCTCTTGTATTTTATATCCAAAATCAGCCATAAATATTAATTATTCCTTGATTGAATAGTATATAAATTCAAATAGCAGGCAATTTCTGCAGCTGCTGCTCTTGCATCATTTATTGTATTTGTAATTGTTCTTGGAGAAGTAGTAGTACCGGCAACAAAAACACCTTTCAGGTTTGTAACATTTGTCAAAGTATGTTCATCTGCAACTTCAATAAAACCATTAGAATTAGTACTAAGGTTTAAAATTTTCGCAATGTCCTTTGTTCCTTTGCTAGGCTCAAAACCAACCATTAACACAAGTAAATCAACAGTCATTTTAAGCGGACGACCAACCAATGTATCTTCAACTTTTACAAGTAAAGAGCCATCAATTGTTTCGTTTGCTTCAGATAACCGACCACGTATAAATGTTACGCCGTATTTTTCCTGAGCTTCGTTATACAGCTCTTCGAATTTTGCACCATACATTCTTAAATCCATGTAAAAACAATATGTTTCACATTCAGGAAGATGTTCGCGAATTTCTGTTGCCTGTTTTACTGCTGTAACACAGCATACTTTTGAACAATATACATTACCGACTTTCCTGTCACGTGATCCAACACAATGCACAAATCCAATTCTTTTAGGAACTTTACCTTGTTTATTCACTATTGGTTTTCCGCTTAAGAACATTGTTTCAAGCTCTGCAGAAGTAATTACATTATCATAAATTCCATATCCATACTCTTCTTTTCTGCGTGCATCAAACAAATCATATCCTGTAGTAATTAATAAAGCATCGGCTTCAAAAATCTCATTATTATCATTTGTTACAAAATATTTTCCGTTTTCTGAATTTATTTTTGTAATATTAGAATTTGTATGAACTTTAATTTTATCGTCCATACCTTTTTTCAAAAATGTTAAAACTTCGCTTCCTAAGCGCTTTGTAGGGAATAACCTTTCCCAATTTAAAAGATGACCACCCAGTTTTTCATCTTTTTCAAATAATGTAACATTAAAACCCATAGCCGAAAGGTAAGCCGAGGCCTCCATTCCAGCTATGCCACCTCCTATTACTATTACACTTTTACTCATTAATAATATTTTAATCTTTTAGTACTGATGGTTTTTCGGGAACTCCAAGGTATTTTCCGTTTTTACCTAAATATTTTGTTGCAGGATCATATTTAATTCCCATTTTATCAAGTATTGGCTCACAAGATACCTGATGAACCTGCAATCCAATATCCCATGGATCATACCCCAAAACCAAACCTGCAACTTCCTCGAAAGTAAAAACTGGAATTCCTTGTCCGTTTTTACCATATGTTTTTCCGTTCATTTCGCTTATTGCATATTGCCATTTATCAAGAAACATTGGGCAACCTGGGCAATTTGTTATAATCATATCTGGCTCGTATGGCTCCATTGATTCAAACTTTTTGTGCGAACAACCTATAGAATATCCACGGTTTGCCTGTACTAAATACTGTCTGAATCCAAAACCGCAACAATGTCTTCTTTCAGGATAATCTATTACCTCTCCTCCCCATTCTTCTACCATGCCAATAAGAACATAAGGAAACTCAGCACCACCAACTCCCTTTGCAGGAAACATTTTTGAATAATGACAACCAATATGCTCAACTACTTTTAAAGGTTTTCCTGTTGCTGTATTTATTAACTTATACTTTGCTTTTTGTGCAATTTCATTTCTAAATTTAAAAATAACATCACTCGCATGAGCTACATTTTTTGGAATGTTAAATTCACGACCTGTTGCCTTTCTTAAATGTTCTCTTACTCTAGCTAACACTTCAGGAAAATGATGCCAGGTTTCTAATACTTCAGAATATAAACCAAATGAAGTAACACATGAAGGAACAAGATTTTCGTATCCAGCTTCAGTCATTAATGCAAACTGGCGTGCAATTACTGTCATTGCAGTATCAAAAGGAACAACATCGCCATGATAGCCAATACCAGTACAAGTTGTATGACAAGGGTGCTCGTATATATCTTTATGTAGTTCGTCTTTTAAAATTCTTAAAAATGTGGTCTCTGCACCCGGAAAAAAGTTTTGTCTTACACAACTTCTGACATAAAAATATTTATCGTCAGCTATTTCCTTCTGATAATCTTTCCAAATATTTTGTTTTCCAGTAAGCTCCATTTTATTATTTATTATTTAGTCATGCTGTCCGCCGCGGCGGAGTAGTCGAAGCATCTATTTAAATTTAGTGTTTATTGTTATTTGTCGTATAAATATGCTTAACATAATCGCTGCTTATATCAGTACCAATTTCTAACCCCATTTCTTTGGCTTTTGTTTTTGAAAATTCTTCTATTTTATTAAATCTTTCGGTTCCTCCTGTAACATCAAATATTCTGCGTAATTCATCAAGTGATTCTTCAGGAATTTTCCTAAGTATTCCGGGACCTTCAACTTTATAATTACCACCTAACCTGTCAAAAACATCAACCCAGTTTTTTTGTTTCCAATCCCATATGGGACCTTGTTCAGGGTGAAGTCCGGTTCCAACACCTTCAAGATACAAACAATATCCATGTTTTAATGTCCATTCCCCCACTGTTCTTTTAATTGCTAATTGTTGACGGCCTTTTTCTGACTCAACAAAAAAACCTAAATCTTGTGAAAGTGAACGCAAAGCCATAATTATTAAACCTGGTACATTTTCTCGTGGACACCTTGTTTTACATGACATACATTCGCCACAATACCAAATAGAATCAGATTTCAATAATTCTTCAATAGCATCATTATTTTTAGTCTGAACTGTATCTACTATGATTCTTGGATCATAATTATAAAATTCTGATGCAGCACAAATTGCAGTACATGTGCCACAATTAATACAAGCATTTAAGCCCTCTTCAAATCTAACGTCTTGTTTTAATAATTCGTAATACGAATGCATTTTATTAGTCTACTAATTTAGTAGACAAATGTAAATATCTTTTAAATTCTATGAAAGAGTATAAATAAAATAAAAACATGTTATTTAACCAACATCAAGACTGTGAAAAAGAATATTATTTAACCATAAATCTTACAACGTTATACTCATGCCCGCAATTAATCTTAAGTTGATAAAGACCTTTTGACAAACTCCTTATATCAATAGGGTAATTTCCAGATAATGCATTATTTGAAATATTCTTAGAATAAACAGATTTTCCGTTAGAATTAATAATCTGAATCAGTAAATCGTTATTATTTTCAGATTGATAATTAATATAAAACTCACCATCATTAGGATTTGGGAATAAGCCAATCCTGGATTCAAATTTATTATTAGTAACATTTAGCAGAATACTTACAGTTTGATAAGATGTATCAGAATAACAATCATTACTAACAATTTGCATTATCTGATAATTTCCTTGACTTGAATATGTATAGACAGGATTTTGTTCTGCACTAATATCTCCATTTCCAAAATTCCAAAACCATGAAGATCCGTTTAATGATTGATCATTAAAAGAAATAACACCCTGACCGTTATCAGAAAAATTAAATCCGGCAACTGTATTATTTAATACTATTACATTTACAGTATCAATTTGATAACAACCTAATGTATCGAATATCTGAACTGTATATAAAGTACTAATATTTGGTGAAACATTTATAGAATCATTAGTTTCTGTTGTATTCCAGATATAGATTGAACCTCCCCATGCATTTAGTGTTACTGACTGACCATCACAAATAGTTTTATCAGAAATTGAAGAAGCATTTGTAAGTCCATTATCAGAAATAATAAACGAAACATCCTGTGTACCATAAGACGAAACCCATACATGCAAAATTAATGTTTCATCACCTTCAGCTAAACCATCTGATATTGGATTAATTGTTAGAGTTGTTGAACTGCTGCCAGCAGGTATAACAACATATGTTGGAAGAATATTATAATCGACTCCATTTGTAGCAGTGCCATCAATAGTAAAACGTATAGTATCATTTGTTAAAACATTATGATATCTTTCAAACAAAAAAGTTCCAGATCCACAACTCTCGAGAATATTATTATTTCCTGACGTTGAATTTATTGCCTCTAACCTAACTGCATCTGCGCAAAAACTATATGATTCAAGAAAAACTCCTGAATCATAAGCGCCATCTCCAATATCACTTACTGCAAATTTCATATGATAAGTGGTAAAAGGGACAACGGCAACATAAGCATCTATAGGTGTTGTAAACCCATCAAAACAAATTGTTGAACCGGTATTCGCAATATAAAAATTTGAATTAGCTAAAGAAGCACACCCACTTCCAGTTCCATAAGAACCAGGGACACCAGAATTAACAGAATTTATTGTAACCGGAAGCGTTGACCCTGGAATTAACGCAACATTTTCATTTGAATAATTTCCTCCACTTGGTTTCAGGCCTGTAACAAAGAATCCAAAGGCATCATTAAAATTAGAACAAACATATTCAGGGTATTCTTCAGAACCAAAAATATATGTAAAATTAACAGGAGTAGTAAAAGGAATAAAATCAAATTCAAGTATAACAGCATCGTAAGATGTAAAACCACCTGACAATACATTAAGCATAGAATCACCAACGCCTGCAAGCGGATTACTTAAAAAAAATGAATTTGGATTAGGAACTCCAGCAACACCACCGGTTGATAATAATACCCCACTTTCCTTTCCAAGATTTGTTGAGCCTCCATTTTGAAATGATCCGATACAATTTATTGGTGAAGTAACTGAAACATTAGACAGTGCAACTCCTCCCCAAACAATATGATTAACTAATTGAGTAGGAGTTAGACTTGTATTTACTACAAGCTGTGAGCGAACTTCAGTTATTTTGCAAAAAAAACAAAA
>CAILUD010000088.1 GCA_903837285.1 uncultured Bacteroidota bacterium
TGAAATTCTATTTAACTCAAGTATTTTTTCATTATTAAGATTTGATGCGAATATTATAAATATTTATTTAAAATTTATTTATGAAGATGGTAGGTATGCATGCTTATTTTACTTTTAAAAAGATAATTGAATATATGTTAAAAAACAACCATTTTTTTAATCTCTCGTCTTCTATAAAATTGAAATTGTTATAGCTGAAATTAAAATAATGAATATGAAAAAAATAATAATAGGAATAATTTTTATTCTGGCAATACAATCTGCAAAAACTCAGTCATTTAATCCGCAACTTGCAACAATGCTTCAGGATACATTGAATACTTATGTATCAATGATTACAAATATAAAAGGTATGTCGGCAAGTGTATATATTCCAGGGCAAGGAATGTGGCAGGGTTCCACTGGTGTTTCATATACAGGACAGCCAATAACAAATGATATGGAGTTTGGAATTGCAAGTAATACTAAATTATTTGTTTCAACTGCAATGTTGATGTTAGCTGAAGATGGTATTATTAGTCTAAATGACTCTTTGCATAAATGGTTACCAAATTACTCTAATATTAATCCTAATATTACAATTCGTCAGTTATTAAATCATACCAGTGGTGTTTCTGATCCTATTTTTGTTTCGCCATGGGTGGATACAATTATGAAGTATCCAACCCGTGTTTTTACACCTGTTGAAGTTTTAGGTTGGGTTGGAGCACCCACTTTTGCTGCCGGAACCAGTTGGGGATATTCTAATGTTAATTATATTTTAGCAGGAATGATTGCTAAAAATGCTACAGGATATCATATTTCAAAAATTATTCGCGATAGTATTCTTTCTCCGCTTAATTTGGTTAATACATTTTATGATGTTGAGGAGGCTGAAGTTGGAACAATAACTCATCGTTGGTGGGATAATGTTGATTTTAACGATACATCACGAGTTGGTTTAAATACTGCTGGTGGATGTGCAGGTGCTATTTTTTCTAATTCGTCGGATATGGCATTATGGTACCATGCTTTGTTTAGCGGGCAGATATTAAACCAGACTTCAATGAATGAGTTAACCACTTTTGTTGAAACATCAAATCCAACTTATGATTATTCGCTTGGATTAAGCCGCGAAACAACTCAAGGTTATACTTACTGGGGACATGGTGGTGATACATGGGGATACAGAAGTAAAATGATTGTAGATACATGTATGGGTGCAGTTGTATGCGGACTTACCAATTGTTTTCCGTCGGGAATGTCGGCAGTAACATTCTTGCTATATCGTGTAGTAAAAAATCATGTGCCAGGTTGTAGTGGAGCTATAACCGGAACAACAACTGTTTGTCAGGGAGAGAACTCTGTAACATATACTGTCCCTCCAATTGCAAATGCAACATCTTACACCTGGATATTGCCTTCAGGGGCAACAGGTATTAGTAATATTAATGTTATAACAATTGACTATGGATTGACTGCTGTTTCAGGAAATTTAATTGTGAGAGGTGTTAATAATTTTGGTGCAGGAGGAAATTCAACACTGTACATTAACGTTAATCCAATTCCAATAACACCAGTAATCTCACAAAATGTAGATATTCTTAACTCAAGTTCAACAACAGGTAATCAATGGTATAATTCTACAGGTTTAATTAATGGAGAAATAAACCAGAATTATACCGTAACATCAACTAATGATTATTATACAATAGTAACATTGAATGGCTGTATTTCCGATACTTCAAATATTATTCATGTTGTTATTAATAGTATTAATGATGATAATGCAAATTCGGCAATTGCAATTTATCCAAATCCTGTTTCGGATGAATTAATAATTGAAATGGAAGGTAATAATAACAAAATGAACTTTGAAATTGTAAATACTATGGGACAAGTAGTTTTTAAAGGTAATATTATTGAAAAAACAATGGTAAATACAAGTAACTTTTCACCCGGAATATATTATATTAATTTACAGAATATGCCTGCTGGATATGCAACTGGTAATGTCTTTGAGTTTAAAAAGGTAATAAAAAAATAAACTTTTTATTAATGAGTTAGGATATTGCAGCTGCACGCATTTGCAAGTAGGTTTTTGCTATACATCACATTCGCTGGAAACAAGCGTGAGCATAAGTAA
>CAILUD010000089.1 GCA_903837285.1 uncultured Bacteroidota bacterium
CAGTATTGTTGTAATTTCAATGCCTAAGTTTAAATACATATTAAAATCTTTTTTGTATTTTAAAAAACAACATCTTGCTGTTTTAGCAGGAACAATTATTACTACTGCTGTTATAACTGGAGCTTTAATAGTTGGCGATTCGGTAAAATCAAGTTTAACTAATATAGTTGAAAACAGACTTGGTAATGTGCAATATGTTTTGCAATCAAATGATAGGTTTGTAAGAGCCAAACTTGCTGAAGAAATTTCAAATAAATTAAATGTAAAGTCAGCACCAGTTATATTACTTCAAGGAATCACTTCAAATCCTGAGAATGATGTAAGAATAAATAAAACTCAGGTTGTTGGTGTCGATTCTTCTTTTTGGTTATTCTCTAATAAAAAGATGCCAAATTTGAATACCGATGAAGCAATTATAAGTGAAAATGTAGCAGAAAAACTAAATTTAAAAGTTAATGATGAATTAGTTTTAAGAGTCGAGAAATTGAGTGTTATTCCTATTAATTCACCATTTAGTGCTGAAGAAATTCCCTCAGTCTCTTTTCGCTTAAAAATAAAAGCTATTGCTGATGAAAATAATCTTGGTAGGTTTAGCTTGAAAAACAATCAGGTGGCTCCTTATAATGTTTTTATTTCACGAGAATACTTAAGCGCAAAGTTAGATGTAAATGGATTGGTGAACGTTGTTTTATTATCTGAACAGAAAAATATTATTCCTGATTCTGATTTTTTTAATAATATACTTTCTGATGTTTGGAGTGTTAAGGATGCAGGAATAGAAATTAATAAGATAGATAATAGAAATTATGAAATTACTTCTGATAGAATTTTTATTGACAAGCAAATTTCATTGTCTATATTAAAGAAAATTCCAAATGCTAAATCGATTCTAACATACCTTGTTAATTCAATAAGTTTAAATGAAAATTCAACTCCATATTCTTTTGTGACGGCTGTTTCAGAGAATTATTCTGGTAAGGAACTTAAAGAAAATGAGATATTAATTAATGATTGGTTGTCTGAAGATTTAAATTCAAAAGTTGGTGATACTCTTAATTTAAAGTATTTTGTTATTGATGATAGGCAGAATTTAAGAGAAGATAGTAATCTGTTTATTGTAAAAGGAATTATTCCAACAAAGGATAGTCTTATAAATCGTTCATTAATGCCTAAATTTCCTGGATTTGCAACTGCTATTAGCTGCGTTGAATGGAATACAAATATCCCAATTGATCTCAAGAAAATTCGTGATAAAGATGAGAAATACTGGAATGAATATAGGGGTACACCAAAGGCAGTAATTTCAATTGAAGCTGGAAAAAAACTATGGGAAAATAAGTTTGGTGATTATACTTCAATTAGATTTAACGATTCAGTTTTTAATTCTTCTATAAATAATCCATCTCAAGAAATTTTAAAAGAAATTAATCCCGAAGATCTTAACCTTTCAATTGTTGAAGTAAAAACTTCAGGTTTGCAATCTGCAAGTACTGGTGTCGATTTTGGTCAATTGTTTTTAAGTCTTAGTTTTTTTGTAATTCTTGCAGGGCTTATTCTAACAGTAATGCTATTTGTTTTAAATCTTAAAGCACGTAAGGCTGAAATAGGTTTACTAATCAGTATAGGTTATAGAAGAAGTCAGATTTTAAATATGCAGGTTTACGAGAGCACTATAACTGTTTTGATAGGCAGTATGATAGGAGTTTGTGTTGGAATATTGTATAATTATGGTTTAATGTTAGCAATAAATTCTGTGTGGAATGATATTGTAAGAACTTCAATGATGTATGTTACGATTAAACCTATGACATTATTGACAGGAGTTTTAAGTGGTTTCGAAATTTCAATGCTAACTATTTATGTTGTTACTTATTTTAATCTAAAGAAAACTTCTATAAATTTGATTAATAATAATTCAATTTCTTTGAAAGTTGTTAAAAATAGAAATAAATGGATTAAGTTTTTAATTGTTATTATTGGTTTAGGTGGTTCTTTATGTTTGTTAATATATTCTTTTTTAACTTATGTAGATAAAAATGCTACTTTGTTTCTTGCGTCTGGGGGATTGTTTTTGTTAGGATGTATTGCTTTGACTTATATTTTAATAGGTAAAAAGACTAATTCTGAAAAGATAAATTTTGGCAAACTTGCATTTATTAATGCTTCAAGAAATAAGTTAAGGAGTATAACTATTGTTATTTTAATTTCTCTGGGTGTTTTTGTGGTTGTAATTACTGGAGCAAATAAGAATACATTTTTAGGAAGCGAAAATGAAAATAATTCAGGTACAGGTGGCTATGCTTTTTGGGCAGAGACTAGTATTCCATTAACCTATAATCTAAATACTAAAAAGGAAAAAGATAAATTAGGTTTCTTAAATGATAGTCTTCTTAATAATGTTAATTTTGCTCAGTTTCTTTCATTAAATGGTGATGATGCAAGTTGTCTTAATTTAAATCATATTGCAAACCCAAGAATTCTGGGTGTAAATCCAGATGAGTTTGATAAACGTAAATCATTTTCTTTTGAAAATCTTACAGAAAGTGTAAATAAATTAAATCCATGGATTGAATTAAATAAATCATATGGCGAAAATGTAATTCCTGCATTTGCTGACCAAACAGTAATTACATGGGGTTTGATAAAGAAGTTAGGAGATACTCTGACTTATGTTAACGAAGCTGGAAAAAAACTTAAAATAATATTAGTTGGTGGATTAAGTTCTTCTATATTTCAAGGAAATATTTTGATTTCAGAAAAATATTTTAAAGAAAATTTTCCTTCTGTAGGTGGTTCTAAAATTATGCTTGTGGATGTTCCAGAATATAAAGGGACAGCTGTAAATGATTTATTAAATAGTTATTTAAAAGATTATGGAATAGATATTACAAAAACAACAGAACGTTTAAGTCAGTTTAATTCTGTTACCAATACTTATTTGTCGGTCTTTATCATTCTAGGCGGATTAGGTGTTATAATAGGAACAATTGGAATAGGAATAATTTTATATCGTAATTTACTTGACAGAAAGCAAGAAATAGCTATGATGATGGCACTAGGTTTTACAAAAAGTAATATTTTTTCTATAATTTTTAAAGAGAATCTTTATCTAATAATTATTGGCATTACAATAGGAATTGTTTCCTCATTTATTGGAATTCTACCTTCGTTAATTTCAATATCCTATAACATGTCTTTTACTTTTGTTTTTATACTTGTAATTCTGATATTTACTAACTCAATAATTTGGATTTATTTTCCAATAAAAAAGTCGTTAAATCAAAATATAATAAGCTCATTAAGAAATGAATAAAAAATTAAACACAAAGGAACACAAAGGGTGTCGCAAAGTAACACAAAGAAGATGTTTCTAACTTCATGTAAACCTCTCAGTTTATATGTGATAAATTATAATAAACTAACAACAAAGAACACTAAATATGGCACAAAGTTCACAAATAAATTTATTTTAACTTTGAGGCCCTTCGTGAAAACCTTCGTGTTACTTTGTGGTACAAAATGATAAAAGATGAATATAGAAGAAGTATTTAAAAAAGTTTTAGATTGTTCTTTTCAGGTTCATACTGGTCTTGGTCCTGGTTTATTAGAAAGTTCCTACGAAGAATGTTTGTATTATGAGTTATTAGAATCTGGTTTGTTTGTTGAAAAACAAAAAGCATTGCCATTAATTTATAAGGAAGTTAAACTTGATATTGGTTATAGAATTGATTTATTAGTAGAAAGGCAAGTAATTGTTGAAATTAAATCTGTTGAATCGTTAGCTGATATTCACATGGCGCAAATACTTACTTATTTAAAACTTTCTGAATGTAAATTAGGATTATTAGTTAATTTTAATGTCAAACATTTAAAAGATGGAATAAAACGAGTAATAAAGTAATATTTTTAATTAATATGTAAAAAACTGACCACTCCGCCGCGGCGGAGGCTCACTAAGGATGGCACAAAGTACACAAAGATGATTTTTTAACCTTCGTGTTTCTTCGTGATAGCCTTTGAGTTCCTTCGTGGTAAAAAAGAAGCTAACCACAAAGTCTCACTAAGAAAGTCACAAAGTAACATAATGAAGAAATTATAAACCTTAAAGTCTCTTAGTTGTA
>CAILUD010000090.1 GCA_903837285.1 uncultured Bacteroidota bacterium
CCCTCTAAACTTAATTGCTTGCATGTATTCTGAACGTGATTTTTCAAGCGCAGGACCAACTTCAAACACCAGCGCTGTTCTAAGTGCAAGTTCTAAGTATATGAGAAATTCTGGAATTCCTGCTGCACATTTTCAGGTTCAGTTTAAACCAGATTCAACAGAACATGTTTTTGGTGCTGGTGTAGATTATAAAACGTTAAAACCAGAGTTGTACACAACTGTTGGTACTAAAAACTATAAATCCGACCAAACAATAGCTAGTATGTCTGCAATTGCATATGCGAAATTTAAATGTAAACCGGTAACATTTACTATTGAAGGTGTTTATGCTCAAAATGCTTATGATATGGTAATGTTAGGTGGATATACCATTGATACAGTTGAGGTATCAACAGGAAAGAAAGTGTTTACAAATTTAAATACTGGTTCGGTATGGACAGATATTCAAACAAATGGTAAAAAAGTCCAGTTTGGCTTATTTGCCGGATATACTATGAATTTAGGTGCGGCTGATTCTATTAAAACAGCTAGTTTCTATTCAAGAGGATCAAATATTGACAATATTTATAGAGTAGCTCCAAGAGTTGTTTTTATTGCTGGAAAACTAAATGTAGCAATTGAAATTGAACATACAGTTGCAACTTATGGCAAAGCAAATGGCGATTCTAAAGGTGGTGTAACCGATGGAAAAGCAATTGCAAATACAAGAGCACTTTTGGCTGTAATTTATAAGTTTTAAGGTTGTTATACCAACCATGATCCGCCGCTCCGCCGCGGCGGAGGATAAAATAGCCCAACCTATTGTCCCTCTTTTTGAAGAGGGTAGGGAGATGAATAAAAAAATCGGGCTATTTTATAATTATAAATGATATAAGACTAATGAAATAAGGGCTTTGATAATATCAAAGCCCTTATTTTTTATTCAAAAAAGGCAAATAAAAAAAGTCCCACATTGCTGAGGGACTCTTTTTTAGATTTAAGTTGACGACTATTTGTTAACAGTTTTCTTTAAATCAGCACCAACGCTAAATTTTACTACTTTTTTAGCAGCAATTTTAATAGCTTTTCCTGTTTGTGGATTTCTTCCTGTTCTAGCAGCTCTTTTAGCAACTGAGAAAGCACCGAATCCAACTAAAGCAACGCGGTCACCTTTTTTTAATGCTTTTGAAGCAGAAGAAATAAAAGAATCTAAAGCTTTTTTTGCATCAACTTTTGTTAATTTTGTTTCAGCTGCAATTGCGTCAACCAATTCTGTTTTGTTCATTTTTTTTGTTTTTAAGGGTTAAACAATATGTTTACGGAGCAAATGTATCACATACATCAGCAATAATGCAAGTTTTAAGATGACAAAACGTCGAAATGTTAATAAAATAAGGAAATTGTTAATAACCCAACTAAAAAAATCAACAATAATGGGGTTTCAGAGTAATTTTGCAGCTAATTTTATTTTAATATTAACAAAATTGGCAGAACATAAACAAAATATATTTCGAGAAATATAAAATATTTTCTGTGAGATCAATTAAAAAACCCTTATAAAAGTTATTTATAAGGGTTTTTTTGAGGTCTCTTCCGGATTCGAACCGGAGTAGACGGTTTTGCAGACCGGTGCCTAGCCACTCGGCCAAGAGACCTTTTTAATTTGCGATGCAAAGATAATACAAAAATTTTATTGTGCAATTTTTTAATATTTTCCAATCAGAAAAGCGTGAAAGCTTTTATTAAAGGCTAATTCAGGGCTTGTTTGGTTACCATCAAATTAGCTAAATCGAAACCTTTTTGTTTTAATCTTGAAAGAATACCCTGATAGATTTCGGGATCCATTTTGGGTGTACGGGAAAGAATCCATAAATATTTAATACTTGGATGACTTACTACGGAATAGCTGTAATCATCAGCCAGATCAATAATCCAGTATTGTCCTTTAAAAGGCCAGAAAAACTGCACTTTTAATTTTGAATTATTAGTTCCATCAACAACAAATGCTTTTCCCCGTATGGAAATTTCTTTGCCGGTAATACTATCTTTTTTACAACGATTTTCAACAATCACATATCCTTTTTCACTTAGGGTATATTCTGCAGTTGTGCAATGGCATCCCTTTTGAAACCGTTGAGGATAAGAAGCAATTTCATACCATTTCCCAAGATATTTCTGTAAATCAACATGCGAAACCGTTTCTAATTTCTGCGCATTTCCGGATTTCATAATTGAAAAATTTAGAAGAAATAGTGAAATTATAAGTGAAAAATATCTTGCTTTATCTACCCTCATTTAATCGATATAAAAAGAAAATCAACCTCAAAAAAAATCTATCGTGTCAAGGTAACACTAACTTTTTGAACTTGTCCTCCAACCGGTGGATTTATTTTTGAAATCTTCAATGTAGAAGATTCAATATCATTAAAATTTTTATAAA
>CAILUD010000091.1 GCA_903837285.1 uncultured Bacteroidota bacterium
ATTACTTTAATATTTATATTGTTAATATTAAGTTTTTCTGGTTTTAGCCAAATAGTTCCACGATTCAAAAAAACAGAGATCTTAAATAGTGGTTGTTCTGCATATTTTCCAGAAACTCCAACAAATTTTGAAAAAAGTTTTTCAGAAGACTCGTCTATTGTATATACAGCATCTGTTGATTTTGACAATTACACATATGGAATTATTGCAGTAAAATTTAAAACTCCTTTTAATATTTCAACAACTGAACTTGAGGATTTATTAGTTTCATACATGGACTATATAAAAACTGCGTTCGATGTTACGGAAACTCTTGGCTACGGCAAAGGTCACACAAACAATTCTAATGCAAATGCAACGGGAATAATTGATACCTGGCTGACTAAAGACAAAAACACTTTTTGTATTAAAGGTTGGATTGATAACAATTTTATTGGTTTTTTATATTTAAAAGGAACAGAAGAATATCCTAACATTAACATTAAAAACATCTTTCTTAATGGATTTGTTTTTGGAAAATAAGCATTTAAGAAATACAATTTCTTAAATACTTTATCGTTATTTTATAAAACCCCAAATTTTATGAAAAACATTTTAATTCTTACTGCTATAATATTGTCATACAATATCGCAAAATCACAAGAAGAACCTTTTAATGCGGCGGTTAAACAAAAAATGATTTCATTTGTTGCAAGCGGAAACTCGAAAAGTACTCATTTTCTAAAGCCTTTAATTTTAAAACTTCAAAACCTGCTTAACACAAGCAAAACCGTTAAAATTGAAAATGGTCAAACTTTTATTGCTAGTGATTCTGCATATCAAAACCTTGTTGTTACAAAAGAAATGATAGTAACAATACCAGCCAATGGAAATAAAACCGTTGAACTTTACGCAATGTGCATAGAGCATTATGATAATGCTCCGGTAGATAATGTTATTTACAAAGAAGGTAAAATGGCCGGCCCATCATTAAAGGGATTAACAATGATCATTGAAAAAAACAACTATTTCGATCAAATAGCTCAAGAGGCAGTTTGGTGCATTGTTAACGATAATCCAATTGAGGATATTGCAGGTTTTAATAATGAAGAAGTTTTAGAATTACAAAAATATGTGTGCTCTGTTACAGGAAAAAAAATACCTCCACCACCAGCAGCAGATGATTATATTCATAATTACAACATCAAAACTTTTAAAAGAACCATTGGAGGATATTTTGAATTTGACTTCAATAAAAAATCAAATGTAAAAGTTGCAATGTTTAATAACAGAGGAATTGTTATAAGAGAATTATATAATCAGACTAACGTAGCTCCCGGATTTCATAAAATAAAATTTGAGTTCGATGGATCGGCATTCGAATATGGTAATTACAAAATTAAAATGATTATTGACGGTAATATTTATTACGAAAGAAACATTGAACTTAAAGAACCTTAATCTTTTTTAAATTATGACTTTTGAGTTTTCTTTTTTTCCATTTTTTTGTATCTTAGCATCCTCATTCAAAAAAGAATATTATGAACTATCCAAAAAAAATCACAATAGGCGACATCACTGTTAGAGATGGCTTTCAACACGAAGAAAAATTTATTCCAACAGAAGCAAAATTATGGTTAGCCGAGCAATTGATACTTTCAGGATTTAAACATATTGAAGTTACAAACTTTGGAAATCCCTCAGGTATGCCTCAGTTTAAAGATGCCGATGAACTTATGAAAGGCATTAGAACAAGTAAAAAAATATCGCATTTAATAAATGATGTTTCATTAACCTGTGTTACAATTCGCGAGAAAGCAATTGAACGTGCTATACAGGCTAAAAAAGATGGCTTTGGTCCGGATAGAATTTTATTAATGGTTTCTACCAGTGAATCTCATCATTATAAAAACAGCGGTTTACCACTTGCTGATTACTGGAAAATGGCAGAAAAATATATTCCAATGGCAAGAGAAGCAGGAATTAAAGTTAATGGAACTGTAAGTACAATCTGGGGTTGTCCAATTGAAGGTCCAACGGAAATGACAAAAGCACTTGATTTCACAAAAAGATGGCTTGACATTGGAGCAAGTGATGTTGAACATGCCGACCACGACGGAAGTGCCTCACCAGATAGAATTTACAAATACTTCTCAATGTTATTAGATAAATTTCAGCAACCAGATAAACATATTGTTCATTTTCACACTACACGTGGTTGGGGATTAGCAAATATTTTAGCTGCTCTTCAAGCCGGTATGACTAATTATGAAAGCTCTATTGGTGGAATTGGCGGTCAACCAGCAAATTTTGTGGATGGCGTTCCAGTTGCCGGCACAGGCGCATATTATTATGCCGATCCTTCAATTACTGGCCTTGTTCCAACCGAAGACCTAGTAGTAATGTGCGACGAAATGGGAATTGAGACTAACCTTGATATTGACAAAATTCTTGAAACAGGAAAATTAGTAGAAAGAATTGTAGGAAGAAAACTTCGATCAGAGTGTATTAGAACTGGCAGAATTCCTAAAATGTTAAAAGAGAAGAAAAAAACACAGTTGAATTAGTGCCTTTTTTAATTCAAAAGTATAAGCCCAGTTGAGACTTCATTACTTTTATTTAAGGCTCTATCATACATGTGAAAATTAAATTTTACTGAATCCCAGCTAACTGGAATATTAAAATCTAAATTTACATAAATCGAACATTTTAAAGTTTTATTTTGCCCTATTGGCTCTATATATTTTGTGCGAAAATTAAATGGTGCAGCCAACTCAACTAAAGAATATTGTCCGTTTTTTAATTCGTACATTTCTATAAACAAATTATAATAATAATTACCCGTAATCTCATATGGAGGAAAAGTATCACCCTCTTCAAACCCAACATTGCCATCTCCGTCGACTAAATAAAATGAAAGCTGAGCTCTTTTTATTGCATTTCCTAAAGTATCGTGAGTGTCTTTTACAGGCATACCAATATAGCTAATATAAGGAATATCTGAATATTTTTCTGGCTTCTTACAAGAAAAGATAAAAGATAAAATTAGAAATAGAAAGAAAAGCCTTTTCATCTTTTTATTATTAAAAATATCTTCAAATTTAACAAAAAACATTTTCAATTGAAAGAATTAATAATTACTGCTAAATAACTATCATTAAAATTCATATTATTAACTCTTTTTACTTAGTTTTATTACTAATTAGTTATCATTAAAACTGAATTAAAATATTCTTAACTTGCAAAAGATATAAACCCCATTGAAATAATATGAAAATACATTTACCTGTATTAATCGCAATCCGTATTATTGGATTTCTAGCTGTTTTTTTTAATTGTTTTCTTGGATACGCACAAACAAAAACATGCATTCCAATTGAGGGAACCGGAAAATGTCGTGAGTTTAAACCTTTATCTGATTATGATCTGGTAAAACTAAAGCAATTACCAGTTTTAGAATATAATCCTATTCAATTAAAAACAACTTTACCTTCTTCAATCGATAACTCGCAATTACCATATTTCAGACCAATTTGGACTCAGTCTGATTATTGTTGCGGACAAGCATCTGGTATACTTTACGCTTTTACTTATGAGATTGATCGTTTAAGAAACCTAGCGGCAAATGTAACAACAAACCAATATCCTACTCATTTTGCTTGGGATTTTCAGAATGGACTTGAAGGTGGAACAGGCGAGGGCAAAGGAGTTAGCTATCTTGATAGTTGGGAAATACTTAAGGCTGCGGGAACGCCAAATGTTCAAGAATATGGTGGCACACCTGATTTTGGTGGTGGCTCACGCTGGATATCTGGATACAATACTTATTATAGTGCAATGCATAATCGAGTTTCTGGAATTTACCAGATAAATATAAGAACAAAAGAAAGTATTGATGTTTTAAGAAATTGGCTTTACGATCATATGGATGGCTCGACTACTGGAGGGGTAGCATGTATGTACGTTCAATATACAAGTGCTTACGAAACCTTAACTACTGGCACGCCAGAAGCTGGAAAATATGTATTAACCCAATGGGGTGGATCGCCAAATCACGGACTTGTAATAGTTGGCTATAATGATTCTATACGATGGGACTATAACAGTGATGGACAATTCACAAAGAATATTGACCTGAATGGTGATGGAATTTTAGATGTTAGAGATTGGGAAATTGGAGGCATAAAAGTAGCTAATGACTTTGGTACAGGTTGGGGAAATAGTGGGTTTTGTTATGTAATGTATAAAAGTATAGCCGAGCAACCTAGTAC
This sequence comes from uncultured Bacteroidota bacterium, assembly GCA_903837285.1. Lineage (GTDB taxonomy): Bacteria > Bacteroidota > Bacteroidia > Bacteroidales > GWA2-32-17 > GWA2-32-17. The sequence continues at coordinate 4,251 of CAILUD010000091.1, forward strand.
AGGGGGAATCTGGAATAATACCGTTCATGTAATTAAAGTTAAAGAAAATTGCAACCCACTTTTAACAATGAAAATTTCAATTAGACACACTTCCAGATTTAAAATAAAAGTGATGGCTGGTGTGTCCCAAAGTTTAACCGACACAATTCCTGCTCACCAATTAGAACTCCCAATATTTAGATTTCAGGGCGGTCCGCATTATATGAAAGGTGGCACAGCTGTTGGCGATCAAACCATAGAATTTGGCTTAGATGTAACCCCTTTACTTAACTATATAAATAGCGGTCAACCTGCTAAATTCTTTTTACAGGTTTGCGAAAATGATACTTCGGGAACTGATAATGGAGAAATTATATCATTTTCTTTAATGAATTATACAACAGGCGGAACAGAGATTTTTTGTTCTTCTTCAAATGTAACAATACTCAATAATTCTACCACAACTCTTTCTATTCAGCATAACATTACATTTCCTCAAATAAATATTAACACATCAAGTTTGCCACCAGCAACACTTTACCAGCCATACTCTCAACAATTAACTGCAATTGGTGGCACTAATCCATATAAATGGGGAGTAATTTTTGATTACAATGAATCTGCTAGTGTAGCTACAGTTCCAAATTTAACAACAGGCCTAATTACCTTTTCAAATAATGTAGCAATTAAAGATCTTCCATTTAGTTTTCCTTTTTATGGACAAGAATACTCAAGAATTTACATACATCCTAATGGAATGATTAAATTCGACAATGAAATGATTCCATGGCCATACTGGGATAGTCATCGGTTTACAACAATGAAACACTATAAATCCATTTGTCCTTTTTTAAGTAATTTATCAGTAGGAACGGGTGATGGAGTCTGGTATCAGGCAAATAATGATTCTATAATTATTAGATGGAAAGTGTCGGTTGCAACATTAGAAGATTATACAGAAGTTAACTTTGCTGCAACGCTTTTCCCTAATGGTAAGATGAAATTCTATTATGGAAACATAACATTACTCCCATATAATTGGACATATGGCACTCATAATTTCTGGACATCTGGCATTTCTAATGGTGACGGATTAAATTATCAGGGAACAGCTTTTGCCGAATTCCCAATTAACCCTTCTGGAAATAAAGTAATTTTAACCCCTTTATCACTTCAATATCCAAAAGAAATGAGCCTTTCAGAAGAAGGTCTTTTCTCTGGCACGCCTACAAATCTTTATAATAATTGCAATATTAAATTTGTTGCCGAAGATCAAAACGGTCTGAAATCATCTAAAATACTTCCGTTTTCAACTATCGGAATGGTTATAGATTATACAATTATTTCGGGTGGCGACACCATGATTGAGTATGGAGAAACTGCAAACATTACACTTAGCTTAGTAAACAAAACAGGTGCAATTATAAATAGTGGAAACATAAATCTTTTAGAATTCAGTCCTTTTATAACATTATCAGACAGCCTACAAACATTTGGAATAATTAATATTGGAGACACCATAACAATACCAAATGCATTCACTTTTATTGTTTCTTCAAATATTCCAAATCATACATCTCTTCCATTTACATTTAATTTAACATCAGGCACATTAACACAACAACGAAACATTAATCCATACGCATACGCTCCAGTGTTATCTGTTACTGAAATTTTAATTGATGATAATGTAAATAATCGTCTAGACGCAGGAGACACAGCTCAGATTAGGGTTTTAATAAAAAATTCCGGTGGTTCAAAAGCAACTAATTTAAATTGTATACTGAATTCTGCTGATCCTTATTTAAGCTTAATAAATAGCACCTATCAAATAGACACTTTAAAACCGGCTTTATCAGATACAGCTATTTTTTCTTTAGCAACTTCAATTAATACACCGATAGAACATATTGCTAATTCACAGATTTTCGCTAATGCTTCAAATGGCTTTCATGAAACAATTGATTTTAATTTAATGATTGGCTTTAATGCCGAAGACTTTGAATCTGGTGATTTCAGTATGTTTAATTGGACAATGAGTGGAAACGCCAATTGGTTTAATGTTTCGCCGGGTTTTGAAGGAAATGATGCGGCCAGATCAGGTATTATTACAGATACAATGGAATCGGTTTTGTCTATTAATATGGAAACTTTAGAGGACGGTTATATCAGTTTCTATAGAAAAATTTCTTCTGAAACAAATTACGATTTCCTAACATTCTACATTGACGGTATTGTAAAATCAAAATGGTCGGGTATTAAAGAGTGGGAACAATTTTCTTTTTTCGTTCAATCAGGGCAACATACTTTTTCATGGGTATACTCTAAAGACATTTCTGTTTCAACAGGAAGTGATTGTGCATGGGTTGATTTTATTATATTTCCTCCAATTGGGATAAACCTTGCTCCAGTTCTTTCTGTAACACCAACTTCCTTGTATCAGCGCATGCCACCTAATAGTATTGACTCTGACACTTTATATTTAACAAATTCAGGTGGTGGTAAATTAACTTATCAAATTGGTCTTTTTAATGCTGCTGGTCCTGCAAAGAGCATCGCCGGGTCTTCATTAGTAACTGACCATTCCTCTTTTTACTCTGGTGACACGCTTACTTTAAAATTTACAGTTCATAACACAAGTACTGATAGCGAATGGTTAAAAGATATTTCTATAAATTTCCCAATAGGAGTAACAGTAAATTCTTCAACTAATTTTATTGGTGGAACTGGCGGGCCAATGACACAAACAATTATTGGACAACAGATTTTATGGCACGGACAAGACGGAAGTGGATGGGGAGTCATTAAAGGCGGAGAAAGTGCAATAGCTTATGTGCACATTACTATCGACACTACATTTATAGGAAATATAGTTCTGCCTTTTCATCTAGCAGGAGATATATATGGAGCAGTACCACATACAATAGACGACTCTCTTTCACTTGTAAATTTAGGCACGTTGTTAAATTGGATTTCCATTACCCCTCTTAACGACACTGCTTTTGGAGGTAATACTAATATTGCAGAAGTAATATACAACACTAATGGACTTCAACTAGGAACCTATACTTGTAATATTAGGATATTGGGCAGTCAAAATCCAATAATGAATATTCCAGTTACTCTTAAAGTAACTAATCTTGGTATTGCTCCAGAAACAATAGAAAAAACATTAGCACCAAATTCAATGGATACCGATACACTCACTTTCACCAATTATGGAACTCTAATGTTATTTTACACATTTGCGATAAGCGACACCGTTCAAAATCAAGATACTTCGTGGATAAACGTAACACCAGCAACTGATGTGATAAATGGGTTGAGCAACAAATCCGTGCACGTTGCTTTTAATACTTCCGGGTTATCAATTGGGAATTATTATTGTTTTATAAATGTTACTGATAATCTATTAATGGAATCAATTATTCCTGTAATTTTACATGTTACAAATACGATTAATTTAGAAAATAATCAACTGTCTGAATTTACACATTATTTGTGGCCTAATCCATTTAACAGCGAATCTGTTTTATATTTTTCTAACCCTAATAATTTTGAATATTCAATAGTTCTGTCTGATGTTGCGGGTCGAATTGTTAAAAAATACAATAATTTAAAAGGAGAATATACTACAATTGAAAGAAGTAACTTGCAAGCAGGCACTTATTATTATTCGATTTATATTTCAAATAGACCTGCGATAATGGGAAAAATGATAATTTATTAAAAAAGAATTTTATTTCTTTCTAAAATAAATTGTTACAGGTACACCAGAAAAAGTGTATAATGCACGTATTTTATTTTCTAAATATCTTTTATAAGATTCTTTAACGTATTGTGGTAAGTTACAATAAAATGCAAAGCAAGGAAAAGGTGTTGGGAGTTGTGTTACATATTTAATTTTCACATATTTTCCTTTTACCGCTGGAGGAGGATAAGCTGCAATTATTTCTAACATTACTTCATTTAGCTGATGTGTTGTGATGCGCAATTTTCTATTGTTATAAACTTCTATTGCAGTCTCTAATACCCGATGTATTCTTTGTTTTGTTATGGCAGAGATAAAAATAATTGGAATATCAACAAAAGGTGCAATACGTTCTTTAATAATTTTAGTAAATGCATCTGTAGTTTTATTGTCTTTTTCTACAAGATCCCATTTATTTACTAAAATTACTATTCCTTTATTATTAGTTTCTGCTAGCCTTAAAATATTTAAATCCTGTGCTTCAATTCCACGAGTAGCATCAATCATTATTAAACAAATATCAGAACTCTCAATAGTTTTTACAGCCCTCATTACTGAATAGAACTCTAAATCTTCTGACACTTTTCCTTTTTTTCTGAGCCCGGCAGTATCAATAAGCAAAAAGTCCATTCCAAACTTATTATAATGGGTATAAATGGAATCTCTTGTTGTTCCAGCAATCGGTGTAACAATGTGCCTATCTTCACCTAACAATGAATTTAAAAGTGATGATTTTCCTGCATTAGGCCTACCAACAATCGCTATTTTAGGAAGCTCAATTTCTTCGTTTTCGGTTTCGTTAACAGGTAAAAACTTTACTACTTCATCAAGTAATTCTCCGGTACCACTTCCCGAAATTGCAGAGATACAAAATACTTCACCTAACCCTAATTTATAAAACACTTGAGCATCTCCAATCCTTTCGCCATTATCAACTTTATTTGCAACTAGAATTACTTTCTTTTTATTTCTTCTTAGAATTTCGGTAACAGCAAGATCTAAATCTGTAATATCGCCATAAACATCAACCAAAAACAAAATAACATCCGCCTCATTCATTGCAAGCAAAACCTGCTTTCTAATTTCTGCTTCAAAAACATCATCAGAATTTATAACATAACCGCCAGTATCAATAACCGAAAACTGTTTTCCGCACCATTCACTTTTACCATATTGTCGATCACGTGTTACGCCGCTTGTTTCATCAACAATGGCTTGTCTATAACCAACTAATCTATTAAATAGTGTTGATTTTCCTACGTTTGGTCGTCCTACAATTGCAACTATTCCTGACATAATTATTTTATATAACCGAATTTTTTTAGAAGTAACACATTGTCTCTCCAATTTTTCTGAACTTTAACAAATAATTGAAGAAAAACTTGTTTGCCTAAGAATTCCTCAATATCTTTTCTGGCATCAGTACCGAGTCTCTTTATTGACTTACCTCCCTCACCAATAACTATTACTTTTTGTGAATCTCTTACAACATAAATAATTGCTGAAATACGGAAAATATTTTCTTCTTCTTTAAATTCATCTATATCAATCTCTATACAATAAGGGATTTCTTTATAATACAGCAATAATGCTTTTTCTCTAATTATTTCACTTACAAAAAACCGCTGACTTCTATCTGTTAAAGTATCCTTATCGTAATATGGCGGACTTTCTGGCAATAAATTAACAATTAAATTAGTTAACGAATCAATATTAAATTTTCTTAATGCACTTACTACTATTAATTCTGCATTTGGAAGTATTTTTTTCCATTTAATAATATTCTCATCAATTTTTTCCTGTGTGCTTTGATCCACTTTATTAATAACAAGAATAACGGGTATTTTTGTAGCAATCAAATCAGGCGACAAATGCTCAGCTTCTGGCCTTTCGGACGCATCAACCAAATAAATTAAAACATCAGCATCTTTAAAAGCTTCATCAACAAATGCCATCATACATTCCTGCATTTTATAACCAGGATCGATAATTCCAGGGGTATCAGAAAAAACTATTTGATAATCCTCACCGTTTAAGATACTTATAATTCTATGACGGGTTGTTTGTGCCTTTGGGGTAACAATACTAAGTTTTTCACCCACCAAGGCATTCATAAGTGTCGATTTACCTGCGTTTGGCTTCCCAATAATATTTACAAATCCTGCTTTATGCATTTAATAAAAATTTTTACAAAGATAGTTTATTAACTTAGTTATTTCAGATAGAGCTGCATAGTTTGATTAACAGCTTAAAAGATTGCATGAATTAGAAATTTAAGCTAAAATAATTTATAAAAATAAATTACTTCATTAACCATTTTTCAATCTCGGCTTGATCAAGATCAATATAGTTTAAATTGTTTTCAACTATGCTATTATTAACTAAATATATTACTGGCATAGAAGTGCCTGCAAGATAAACAAAACTTTTTCCAAGAAGAATACAATGAGAAATATCTTGAGTTTGAGTATTATCAAAAAAAGGTTTTAAATCAACATTATCGCCATTTAAAACAAAATAAAAAGGAATTTTAGGATTTCTTTCATGTATAATTCTAATTTTATTTGCAGCAATTCGACAATATTCACATGTTAAACTTAAAAAAACTATTACTTGTTTATTTTGTGAAAGTGTATCCGGTGGCTTGTTTAAAGTTGCATTTTTATACAAGCTATCAAGTTCTAATTTAAAATTATTCTCTGATTTGTTAAGATAAGATGCAGAATAATCTAATTCAACTGGATTTAAAATAAATGGTAAAACAAATGCCGACAAAAATATTATTAAACCAAATAGTTTATTTAGTTTTTTATTTAACAACCAACCAGCATAAAATTTTTGCAATAAAATAAAAGCAATTATCATTATTGCATTTTTAATCAATGCCTGAAACGGAGTCATTTGAATATAAGAACCAAAACAACCACAATTACCTTTATTGCCACTAAAAGCAATTAATGCAATAAGGTAAATACAAAATAATAATAATGTTAAAATTCCAAATTTAAACGCAATTTTTTTATATAATATATTAAAAAATAACAACGAGCCAATAAACAATTCAAGCCCAATTAAAAGTCGAGAAAAAAATGGCGCTAACTGCCAATTAAAAATTCCTATATCAACAAAAGTATATTCAAAAGGCTCAATTGGATATAACTTGCTTATACCAGATAAAATAAATACCAGCCCTAATACTGAACATAAAATAAAAAACAATATTTTTTTAATCATAAAAAAGAGTAAAAAAAAAGCGCTCTTCATTTGAAGAACGCTTCTTTTTTTAGTAATTAAATTACTTTAAAGTACAAGTTACAGTTACAACTGTAGAAGTAGAACCTACTGTGTAAGTAGTTTTGTAACTTTGGCAATTTGCTTTTGCTGAAGCACCAGAAGCTTTAATATAAGTTACTTCATTAGCTGTATCACCAGGTTGATCAGAAATACATGAGCAAACGCGATCTTTTTTACAAGAAACAAAAGAAAAAGCAGCAACAACTGCAACTAATAATAATACTTTTTTCATTTTAATTAGGATTAAGGTTTATGAAGCAAATATATATAATAATCTTTTATCAGCAAATAAATAAAATAATAATTCGATTAACTATATGCATTGAAATACGAATAAATGTATGTCGCCTAGTTTATATGTCTAAAAAAGTGTTAATTGACGAAATGTTTGTTTTAAGTTTTTTTTAATAAAAATTTAAATATTTGGTAAAATATTTGAAAGCTTATAACTAAGTTCTTTTCAAACTGCTTTATATTAGAACAATTGATAAACATTTATCAACTATAACGCTGATTTTATTTTAATTAAACATCGAACCTTTTTTAAATTTTAAAAGCAAACAGCATTAAAAAAAACTAAATCAAACACATGAATAAGTTAAATAATTCAAATAAAACGATACACTTTTCTTATTTTTTATATCAGCTTTTTTTTATTTCAACTAAAAATACTTATTTTTACCGCCATCAACATAAAAACAGGTTATAATCTATGAATCTTCTACGATCAGCTATTTTACTTTTTTTGCTATTTTCTGTTTCTTATACTTTCGGACAAAGTAAAGACTACCAGAAAGGCGAAGAAGCATACGAGTTTCAGGAGTATTGGACAGCAATAGAGCATTTTAAGGTTGCATATTCAAAATTTACAGATCCTGTAAAAAAAGCCGAATTAATTTTTAAAATTGCGCTTAGTTACCGTTCACTTCATGAGTCTAAAGAAGCAGAATTGTGGTTTAAAAAAGCCATAAAAGTAAAATATCCAGATCCTTTAGCTGTACTTTATTTTGCTGATGCATTAAAAATGAATGGTTCATTTGAGGAGGCAATTGTTGAATATAACAATTTCGGAAAACTAGTTCCTGGCGATAAACGTGCCGAAATTGGAGTAAAATCATGTGAACTTGCTTCAAAATGGGTTGAAAAACCAACACGTTATGCAGTTGAAAACATGGCATTCTTTAACTCTAAAGACCAGGATTTCAGTCCTGTATATGCAAAAAAAGATTATAAAATACTTTATTTCACCTCAAACCGTTCAGGTTCAGCAGGTGATCAAATACATGCAGTCACTGGTGTAGGTTTTATGGATTTATGGGAAACAGCCATGGACCGTAAAAATAAATGGAGTGAACCAAAACCAGTTGAGGGAGTTGCAATAAACACACCTGACGAAGAAGGTGCTTCATCGCTAAATTTAAAAGGAAATACTTTATATTTTACTCGTTGTAGAGTTGATAAAAAAATGATTCTAGGTTGTAAGATTTTTTCTTCAACCAGAAAAGGAACTGCATGGGCAGAAGCAACAGAAATCGTGCTTACTGGTTCAGCTGATAGCACATCAGTTGGACATCCTTCTGTATCTGATGACGAAATGGTTCTTTATTTTTCTGCAAATCTTCCTGGTGGATATGGTGCTCGCGATATCTGGATGATTAAACGCGATAAAAAGAACGGACCATGGAATGGTGATCCAATAAATGTTGGACCAGAAGTAAATAGTCCGGGAAATGAAGTTTTTCCATTTAGTAGAAACAACGGTAAGCTATATTTTTCAAGCGATTACCATATAGGAATGGGCGGTTTAGATATTTTTGAAGCAACACCTGATGCTAAAACATCTAAATACAAACTCTCTAATTTAAAATATCCAATTAACTCAAACGCTGACGACTTTGGTATTATCTACGAAGGTGAAACAGAAAGAGGATTCTTTAGTTCAAGTCGTAAAGGCGGTAAAGGTGGTGATGACATCTACCAATTTTATCTTCCACCGCTTCAATTTAGCATTTCTGGCTTAATAAAAGATTGCAAAACTGACGAACTTGTTATTGGTGCAAAAGTCTTATTAAAAGGAAGCGATGGCACTACTGTTGAGCTAATGAGCGAAGCCGATGGATCTTATAAATTTAAATTAAACCCAAATACTGATTACCAAATTCTTACTTCAAAAGAAAAATTTCTTAGTGGTAATGGTGGTGAATCTACTAAAGGCTTGGAAGAAAACAGAGAGTTTAAACTTGATATTTGCATGGATGCAATAAGAGAACCTATTGTTCTACAAAATATAGAATACGATTTAGGCAAATGGGATTTAAGACCTGAGTCAATGGTTTCTTTAGATGAATTGGTAAAAACATTAAACAATAATGCAAATATTGTTATAGAACTAGGTTCACATACCGATTTTAGATCAGACGACAAATACAATTTAGATTTATCACAAAAACGCGCTCAATCTGTGGTTAATTATTTAATTGAAAAAGGTATTGAATCTGACAGATTAGTTGCAAAAGGATATGGCGAAACTACACCTAAGAAAGTTGACAAAAAACTTGCTGAGCGTTATCCTGGATTTATTAAAGAAGGTGATATTCTTACCGAACCTTTCATTAAAAAACTTGCTACAGTTGAAGAGCAAGAAGTTTGTCATCAAGCAAATCGTCGTACCGAATTCCGCGTACTTCTTGAAAATTATGTTTCTAAAAAACAAAATGTAATTGCTCCAACAAACTTACCAAATGAAAACCCAGAGAATACCCCAACTCCAGAGAATACTCCTGCACCAGAAAACAATAATCAATAACTTCTTTTCATAAAAATTAAACGTTCCGGTAAATCCGGAACGTTTTTTTTACATAAAAATGAAAAAAAACGACAGATATAACGAACGCGGAGTATCAGCAGCCAAAGAAGATGTCCATAATGCAATAAAAAATATTGACAAAGGACTTTTTCCAAATGCTTTTTGTAAAATTTTACCAGATTATATAACAAATGATATAGATTATTGCATTGCAATGCATGCTGATGGTGCTGGAACAAAATCTTCTTTAGCATATTTATACTGGAAAGAAACTGGCGACTTATCGGTTTGGAAAGGTATTGCACAGGATGCAATAATTATGAATATTGACGATTTGCTTTGCATTGGATCTACCGGTCCATTTGTAGTTTCATCAACTATTGGAAGAAATAAAAATCTTATTCCAGGCGAAGTAATATCTGCACTGATAAATGGTTTTGAAGAAGTTCTTTCAGATTTACGGGATTTAGGTATTGAAGCATACTCGGCAGGTGGCGAAACTGCAGATGTTGGCGACTTGGTAAGAACAATAATAGTTGATTCTACTGTTGTTTGTAGAATGAAAAAAACAAATATCATCTCTAACCATAACATTTTACACGGTGATGTAATTATTGGTTTTGCCTCTGATGGAAAATCAACATATGAATCGGAATATAATAGCGGCATGGGAAGCAATGGGCTAACTTCTGCAAGACACGATGTATTTGCCAATTATCTTGCGTCTAAATATACAGAGAGCTATAATCCAGCAATCTCCAACAATTTAGTATATACAGGTAGTTATAAATTAACTGACAGTATTCATGACTACCCTCTTAATGCTGGGAAAATGGTACTTTCTCCAACCAGAACTTATGCTCCTTTAATTAAAGAAATTTTTAATAATTTTAAAGAAAATATTCACGGAATGGTTCATTGTACAGGTGGAGCCCAAACTAAAGTACTGCACTTTGTTAATAATTTACACATTATTAAAAATGACCTTTTCCCTACACCAAAACTTTTTTCCATAATTCAATCGACATCACAAACTCCATGGAATGAAATGTATAAAGTGTTTAACATGGGTCACAGATTGGAAATTTACACTAAACAAGAATTCGCAAATGATATAATTTCACTCTCTAATTCTTTTGGTATTGATGCTAAAATTATAGGCTATTGTGAAAAACATGAAGGTAAGAAATTGACTATTTCTAGTCCTTATGGCGAATTTATTTACTAATAATAAAACTAATAATAATGAGTGATAACGGAATACTAGAGAAACTGGCATCAATAAATATAAAATTCAACGAAATAGGCGAGCAACTTACAAATCCGAATGTGATTTCGGATATGAAAAGGTTTATTTCTTTAAGTAAAGAATATAGCAGTCTTGAACCACTTATTGAATCTTATAAAATATACAAAGATTCGTTAAGTAATATTCAAAACGCAAAAGAAATAATCGCTAATGAAAAAGACGAAGAAATGCGAGATATGGCCAAAGCTGAGCTCGATGAATTGACACTAAAGATAGCAACAATAGAAGAAGAAATAAACGTTCTAATGTTACCAAAAGATCCTGAAGATTTAAAAAATGCAATACTTGAAATTCGTGCAGGAACTGGTGGCGATGAAGCATCAATTTTTGCAGGTGATTTGTATCGTATGTACAATAAATATTGCGAAAACAAAAAATGGAAAGTAGAGGTTACAAGTTTTTCAGAAGGTACTGTTGGTGGTTATAAGGAATTAATTTGTAAAGTTTCCGGAAACGGAGTATATGGAATTTTAAAATATGAATCTGGGGTACATCGCGTACAACGTGTTCCACAAACCGAAACCCAAGGAAGGGTTCACACTTCTGCAGCTACAATAGCAGTACTTCCAGAAGCAGAAGAATTCGATGTTGTAGTGAATCAAAATGACATTAAAAAAGAAACTTTTTGTTCAAGCGGGCCAGGCGGACAATCTGTAAACACTACTTATTCGGCAGTTAGGCTTACCCATATTCCTTCTGGAATTGTAGTAAGTTGTCAGGATGAAAAATCGCAAATAAAAAACAACGAGAAAGCGATGAACGAATTACGTACCAGAATTTATAACATGGAGTATCAAAAACACATGGATAAAATTGCTGCAAAACGAAAAACTATGGTTTCTACTGGCGATAGATCTGCGAAAATCAGAACCTATAACTATCCACAAAATCGTGTAACAGATCATAGAATAAATTTAACATTATATAATTTAGATGCAGTTATTAATGGTGAAATTGACGAACTTATAACTAAGTTACAAATGGCAGAAAATGCTGAAAAAATGAAAGAAACAGAAATTTAATTCTATATAAAATGACTTCACAAGATATTTTTAAACAAATTGTAAATAAGAAAAGTTTTTTATGCGTTGGGCTTGATTCAGAATTTGATAAAATTCCTTCCTGCTTAAAACAAACTAATGATCCTGTTTTTGCATTTAACAAATCAATAGTAGATGCTACTGCGAAATATACAATTGCCTATAAACCAAACCTTGCCTTTTACGAAAGCCTTGGCATCAGCGGATGGCAGAGCTTAGAAAAAACAGTGAATTATATTAAAGAAAATTATCCTGAAATATTTCTTATTGCAGATGCAAAAAGAGGCGACATTGGTAACACTTCGAAAATGTATGCTCAGGCATTTTTCGAAAAATTGCCTTTTGATGCAGTTACTGTTGCTCCATATATGGGCGAAGACAGCGTTTCACCATTCTTATCTTATCCAGGTAAATTTGTGATTTTGTTAGCGCTAACATCAAACAAAGGAGCCAATGACTTTCAGTTTTTAACAAATCCTGAAGGCGAAAAACTTTTTGAAAAAGTATTAAAGACATCACAATATTGGGCAAATTCAGACCAAATGATGTACGTTGTTGGGGCAACACGCGCGGAAATGTTAGCCGATGTGAGAAAATTAGTCCCAAATCATTTTCTTCTTGTGCCTGGAGTTGGAGCACAAGGCGGAAGTTTAAGCGAGGTTGCTAAATTTGGAATGAATAAGGAATGTGGACTAATTGTTAATTCTTCACGTGCAATTATTTTTGCAGATAATACTGAAAAATTTGCTGAACGTGCAGAAGAAGAAGCAAGAAAAGTTCAACTAGAAATGGAAATTTTGCTTAAAGAACATCATATAATATAAAATGACAGAAGAATTTCTTCATTTTGTTTGGCAGTTTGGACTTTTTGAACGAAACAAGCTGAAAGCCTTAACTGGTGAAGAAATTGATATAATCTCAACTGGTCTGCATAACTCTGATGCAGGTCCTGATTTTTTTAATGCCAGAATTCGTATAAACGGAATTGAATGGGCTGGAAATGTAGAAATTCATTTGCGTTCATCTGACTGGAAAAAACACGGACATACAAAAGATAAAGCATACAATAACGTTATTCTTCACGTTGTTGAAGAATATGATGCAGATGTTTTAATTAATGAAATTACAATTGTTCCAACAATAAAATTAGATTACAATAAATTAGTTTTAGAAAATTATAAAAATATTTACGGATCAACAAATAACATAGCATGTTCAAGGCATATTCAGAATGTAGATAAAGACATTTTTAGACTTTTTTTCTCATCACTTGCAATTGAGAGACTTGAGCAAAAAACATTTAACATTAAACAGGATTTAATTAAAACAAATAATAACTGGGAAGAAGTATTTTATACAAACATTGCACGAAATTTTGGGTTTAGAGTGAATAGTCAGCCTTTTGCTATGTTAGCAGAATCTATCCCATTAAAAGATTTAGCAAAACAAAAAAATAATTTACTTCAAATAGAAGCACTTTTATTCGGACAATCAGGTTTAATTCCAAAGAATGCCGAACACCCATATATTAAATCACTAAATAGTGAATATATTTTTCTTAAAACAAAATTTTCTTTAACATCACTACAAAGTTCAATCTGGAAATTCCTAAGAATAAGACCAGTTAACTTTCCAACGATTAGAATTGCTCAATTTGCCGCCTTAATATTTAACTCCTCTGCTTTATTTTCGAAAATAATAGAACAAAGAAATTTAGAGTCTTTAATTAAATTATTTTCTGTAAAAGCATCCAAATATTGGGATACACATTATGCCTTTGAAAAACCTTCTAAAGAAGAAGAAAAAACATTAGGAAAAGAATCCATTCAAATTCTAATAATTAATACCATTATACCTTTCTTATTTTTATATGGAAAAGAAAAAGGGAAAGAAGAAATTTCAGAAAGAGCATTAAAATTTTTAGATCAACTCACTGTTGAAAACAACACAATTATAAGACAATGGAATAGTTTAAATATTAAAGCAAAAAATGCCTTGGAATCACAAGCACTCATTCAACTTTATAATAATTATTGCTTAAAACGTAAGTGCTTGCAATGTCAGTGCGGAACTACTATAATTAGATCAACAAAACAATTAATATGAGAAAAGAGGGAAGTTTTAAACATATCTATTTTTTACTCTCTTTAATTCTGGGAATAATTCTTCTTGGCACTTTAGGTTATGTTTTTATTGAGAATTACAGATTGCTTGATGCTTTTTACATGACTATTGAGACAATTGGTACGGTTGGCTTTCGCGAAATTAAACCTTTGTCAGATGCAGGAAAAATATTTACATCATTATTAATTATTTTAAGTTTTGGATGTTTCGGATATGTTATTACTACCTTTACCCAATTCATGGTTGAGGGTTTTTTTAAAAACTACTTTCAAATAGCAAAAATGAAAAAGAAAATCTCACAATTAGAAGGTCATATTATTGTTTGCGGCTATGGTAATAACGGAGCTGAAACAATAAGAGCATTGTTAGAACACAATGAAAAAGTTATTGTAGTAGAAAATTCAGCAACAATTATCGAACAACTTAAAAATAAACCTGAAATCTTATTTATTGAAGGCGATGCTACTAATGAAGATGTTCTTCGCGAAACTAATATTGAATTGGCAAAAGCGTTAATTACAACAATGCCTAATGATGCGGATAATCTTTACATTGTGTTAACTGCAAAAGAACTAAACAATAAAATAACCATTGTTTCAAGAGCTAGCGATAACCATTCTATTAAAAAACTAAAAAGAGCTGGTGCAAATAATGTAATTATGCCAGATAAAATTGGTGGAAATAGAATGGCAAAACTTGTTGTACAGCCCGATATTGTAGAATTTATGGAATATATTTTTCTACAACAAAAACGGGACATTAAAGTTGATGAGGTTTCTTGCTCACATTCTGTATTTATAAATAAATCTATTCGCGAATTAGATGTGCGAAATGCTTCAGGAGCAAATATACTTGGCATCAGAACTGGGGATGGGAATTATGTTATAAACCCTTCTGCCGACACAATTATTCATAGCGATGATAAATTATTTGTATTAGGAAGTCCTGTTCAAAACGAAAAACTTAAAGAAGTTTTAAGAGGAGGATCAGTATAAAATCATGAGTTACGTTAGACCTAAAAAAAGTCTTGGTCAACACTTTTTAATTGACCAGAATATTGCTCGTAAAATTGTAGATAGCTTAAACTCCAACGGAAATATTCTTGAAATTGGACCAGGAAAAGGTGTGTTAAGTAAATATCTTTTTGAGAAAGAAAGCAAGAGTTTTAAATTAATTGAAATTGATAAAGAGTCAGTCCAGTTTTTAAATGAAAATTTTAAACTAAAACCAGAACAATTAATTCTTGGTGATTTTTTAACAACAGATATAAAAAGTTTATTTCTAGAAAATTTTTCAATTATTGGTAATTTTCCATACAATATTGGAAGTCAGATTTTCTTTAAGGTCCTTGAAAATAGAAACCAGGTTGATGAAGTGATTTGCATGATTCAAAAAGAAGTAGCTCAAAGAATTGCCGAAAAACCTGGCAGTAGAGTTTATGGTATTTTAAGTGTTTTACTTCAAGCATTTTATAATATTGAATATTTATTTACTGTAAACGAAAAAGTTTTCTCACCTCCACCTAAAGTTAAATCAGCTGTTATACGATTAACAAGAAACAACCGTGAAAATTTAAATTGTGACGAAAAATTATTTTTTGCTGTTGTTAAATCAGCATTTAACCAAAGAAGAAAAACATTATCAAATAGTTTAAAAGCTGTTTATTCTGAAAAAGATTTTGTTCATCCATTACTTACTAAACGAGCGGAACAACTTACCGTTGATGAATTTGTAGAACTAACAAGTCTCATAACAACATTACAACACAAATAAAAAAACCCCGATAATTACCGGGGTTTTTTAGTTTGTTATAACTTTTAATATCTATCTATTAAAATTCTTGTATTTAATACTTCGTTACCATTTATTAACTTAATCTGGTAAACTCCTTTAGCAAGATTTGCCATATCTACAGGAACAATCATAGAATCTGCGTTCTTAACATATTCTCTTGAGCTTACTACTTCACCAGTAACGCTAACAACATTTACTACAAAACTGTTACCAGTATTTGAACTGTATTTAATGTTAAAATGTCCG
>CAILUD010000092.1 GCA_903837285.1 uncultured Bacteroidota bacterium
CGGACATTTTAACATTAAATACAGTTCAAATACTGGTAACAGTTTTGTAGTAAATGTTGTTAGCGTTACTGGTGAAGTAGTAAGCTCAAGAGAATATGTTAAGAACGCAGATTCTATGATTGTTCCTGTAGATATGGCAAAGCTTGCTAAAGGAGTTTACCAGATTAAGTTAATAAATGGTAACGAAGTATTAAATACAAGAATTTTGATAGATAGATATTAAAAGTCATAACAAATTAAAAAACCCCGGAAATTCCGGGGTTTTTTATTATATATAAGGTCAAAAAAATTATTGGATAAAACGATAACCTACACCTTTGATAGTTTGAATATAATTATCGCCAATTTTTTCTCTAAGTTTTCTAATATGAACGTCAATTGTTCTTTCTCCAACAATTACATCATTTCCCCAGATAATAGTGTAAATATCTTCACGCGTATAAACTTTATCTGGTTTTGTGGCAAGTAAAACTAATAACTCAAATTCTTTTTTAGGTAGATTTATTTCAATGTTGTTCTTTGTTACGCTATATTTTTCCTTATTAATGGTTAGATTATCAAAACTTATAATTGACTTTTCTGATATCTGAATATCTGAAAAATCGAATCTTTTTAACAATGCTTTAATTCTACTTATTAGGAGTTTTGGTTTAATTGGTTTTGAAATATAGTCATCTGCTCCAGCTTCGAATCCTGCAATCTGCGAATAATCTTCTCCTCGGGCGGTTAAAAAAGCAATTACAGTTAGAGCTAAGTTTTTATTCCTTTTAAGGTTTTCGCAAACTTCAATGCCATCCATTCCAGGCATCATAACATCAAGAATGATTAAATGTGGTATCTCTTTACTTGCAATTTTTAATGCTTCGTTGCCACTGTTTGCGGTATAAACATTATATCCTTCTTTAATTAAATTATAGCTTAAGAATTCAAGTATATCGGGTTCGTCATCAACTAAAAGGATTTTATAATCTTTATTTTCCATAATGTTATTTTGAGTTACTTGCTTTTTTTAATGTAAAAGAGAATGCAGAACCTTCACCAAGTGTACTTCTAACATGAATACTTTCGCCATGAACTTCTAATATATGTTTAACGATCGCCAAACCTAGGCCAGTTCCACCTTGATCGCGAGATCGACTTTTGTCAACTCTAAAAAATCGTTCGAATAATCTTGGTAAATATTTTTCTTCAATACCAACACCATTATCACTAATTTCAATTAAAATTTTATTGTCCATATCATAAAAACTAATGGAGGTACTACCTTGATGCTTTCCATAAAGAATAGAATTTACTATTAAATTATTAACAACGTCTGTGATTCTTTGTTTATCTGCATTGACCAATATTGTTTTATCTGAACTAACAATATTTAAGCTGATTTTCATTTGATTTGCACGCATTTCATGCACATCAATTATTTCTTTTACTAACTGGATTATATTAAAATCTTCACGAATTAATTCTAATTCACCTGATTCCAGTTTTGAAATAGATTCAAGATCCTGAACAATTGTTATTAATCTGTTTATACTTTGGTCTGCTTTTTCAAGGTATTTGTAATTTATATTTTTGTCTTCAATTCCACCATCTAAAAGTGTAGAAATATAACCCTGAGCATTAAAAATAGGTGTTTTTAATTCATGTGATACATTACCTAAAAACTCACGCCTATATTTTTCCAATTTTTTTAATTTGTCAATTTCTCTGGTTTTTAGTTTTGCCCAGTTTTCAACATCTTTTTCTGTTTCATCAATAATGTCTTTGTCTTCGTAACTGTCTGTAAGGCTTAAGTCTGGACTACTGGTTTTTTGAATTATTTTATAAATGGGTGTTATTTTGTTAATTAATACTTTTCTTAAAGTATAGAAAATTATGAGGTAGGTAACAATAAATACAGAAAGAATTTCAATACTTAAATATTTCCAAAGATTTTCGTTTTTAATAAAGAAGCTAAATGTTGAAAATACTCCAGTAAATAATGCAACAATAATTGCAAGAATTAGCGATATGTTTTTTGAAGATCTTGTCATTTATTTAAATAAAAAATATCATAAAATTAAGAAAGATTTTACAAACAAATTATTAAGATTAATTTATGTTTCATTTTTTTGAAATGTTCTAAAAAAATCGTTAGATTTGAGTTAAATCAAAAATATTGAGATTATGTTCGATGCTATTGTATATCAAGACAGAAGAAACAAGTTACGTTCAATGTTAAAAAGTGGGTTAATTATTTTTCTTGGCAATAATGAGTCACCAATGAATTACCCATCTAATACATATAGGTTTAGGCAAGATAGTACTTTTTTATACTTTTTTGGATTATCAATGCCTGGTTTAGCTGGTGTTATTGATATTGATAATGGCAAAGATGTTATTTTTGGTAATGATGTTGACATTGACGATATCATCTGGATGGGACCGCAACCATCAATGAAAGAATTAGTTCAAAAAGTTGCAGTAATTGAAACATATCCGATGGCAATGCTCGCTGATGTAATTTCTGATACTATCAAAAGAAAGCGTGCAATTCATTTCTTGCCACCATACAGAGCAGAAAATAAACTTACTTTAGAAAAATTGCTCGTAATTCCTGCTGCTTCACTAAAAGATAAGGCTTCGGTTGAATTAATAAAAGCTGTAGTTGCAATTCGATCAATTAAAGATAATTTTGAAATAGCTCATCTTGACGAAATTATGAGTATCGGTTATCAAATGCATACAACAGCTATGAAAATGGCTCAGCCAGGAGTTTATGAGCGTGAGATTGCCGGTTTTATTGAAGGGTTAGCTTTATCTCATGGTGGGACAGTCTCTTTTCCAGTAATTTTATCAAAACGTGGAGAAACATTACATAATCACAACCATAGTAACAAACTTGCAGCTGGAGATTTAATGATTTGCGATGCTGGTTTTGAGTCTGAAATGGGTTATGCTACAGATCATACAAGAGTAGCACCTGTAGGAGGAAAGTTTTCGCAGAAACAAAAAGAGATTTATCAAATAGTACTTGACACAAATAACGCCGCTATTAATGCCATAAAACCAGGAATACAATATCGGGACGTTCATTTGTTAGCAGCATCAGTTGTGGTGGAAGGTTTAAAAAGTATTGGTTTAATGAAAGGTGATACTAAAGAAGCTGTTGCTGCTGGTGCTCACGCAATGTTTTTTCCGCATGGATTAGGTCATATGATGGGAATTGATGTTCATGATATGGAAGATTTTGGCGAAAATTATGTTGGTTATGACGATAAAATTAAACGTAGCGAACAATTTGGTACTGCTTATTTGAGATTAGCAAGAAAACTTCAACCTGGTTTTGTTCTCACCGTTGAACCTGGCATTTATTTTATACCGGCCCTTATTGATAAGTGGAATCAAGAAAGAATAAATTCTAATTTTATTAATTTTGAAAAGGTTAATAAATACAGAGATTTTGGTGGGATAAGATTGGAAGATGACATACTTGTTACCGAAACAGGAAACAGAAATCTTGGAAAAAAGAGAATTCCTATAACAATAGAAGAAGTAGAAAAAACAGTTCAATCGAAATAGTTTAATGAATGCTTCAATTGTATATAAAGAGAAGCAATTATCATATTTCGTAATTGGAGAAGGTGTTCCAATAGTTTTGCTTCATGGATATCTTGAGACAAATGAAATATGGACCGATTTTTCGTTAAAGCTTTCAAAAAATTATAAAGTAATTTGTCCCGATTTGCCTGGGCATGGTAAGAGTGACGAATACGAATCCCAAACAGTTGAAATTATGGCCGAGGCTATTAATCAACTTTTAATTCATTTAAAAATAGAGAAAACGTTTTTGGTTGGTCACTCAATGGGGGGATATGTTACCTTAGCTTTTGCTGAATTATTTCCAGAAAAGTTAAATGGAATTTGTCTTTTTCATTCTCATCCATTTGCAGATAGTATAGAGAAAAAAAATAACAGATTACACGAAATAGCACTTCTAAATAAAGGAAAAAAGTTTCTTCTAATAAATTTCGGGATACCAAAAATGTTTGCTCAACAATATTCAGAAGAAAGAAAAAATCTTTTAACAGAATCATTACAAATAGCGTCACAACTTACAGAAAGTGGTATGAAAGCTTGCTTGTATGCAATGAGTGAGAGGGGTGACAGATCGGTATTTTTAATGAATTTAAATCTGCCTGTATTATTAATTCTTGGTAGATATGATGAATATTTTTCATGCGAAGAAATCTCTGCTTTTTCAAAAAATATAAAAAATATTAAAACAGTTATTCTCGAAAAATCAGGGCATCTAGGAATGTTTGAGGAGCCAGATATTTCTTTAAAATATATTGTAAACTTTGTTAAAATGATAAAGTAAACTTTTATTGCATCCTCCTAATCCCCATAAATCTTTTAGGATATGCTGAATTTTCATAATCAGTAATTGTTACACCCCAGTGATTTTTTGATGATGACGAGTGAATAAAAAACACAGGTTCGCCAGGGTTTGATATTATAATTCCAACATGTCCAACTGATTTTCGACTATAGTTTGTTCCGGTAAATAATATAATATCTCCTTTTTGACAACTGTCAATTGAAATGCTTTTCCCTAGTTTGTAATAATCTCTTGCTCCATGGGGAGTAGTGATTTCGAAATGCCTGAAAACAAAAGACACAAAACCCGAACAGTCAAAGCCAGAGCTTGAACTACCACCCCATTTATAAGGAATTCCAATAAAACTTTTTGCGTAGCTAACAAGACTGTCAGGTGGAAAGCTTAATTTATCTTTTGTTTGTGAAAAAACAGCAGTAGATAAAAAAATAAAAAAGGTAAGCAGAAAAAATATTTGCTTACCTTTTGACATATTGTTAAATTTTAATTTGTTAAACAATTTTTCCGTTTACAGCTTTTACTTTTTTAAATAGGCCAACAGAAACTTCGCCATTAAACGGTTTTCCTCCTTCGTAATATGCTTCGTCACCTGGCATTGGTTTGCTGTCATTTTGCTCTATAAAAATGGTGCCATCGCCAGTTTTAAATTTCTTTAAATTTCCTGTTTTAGAAACTTTTCCTTCATGAAAAATAAACCACTCTTCTTCTGTAGTATATTTGCCATTTTCAAGTGGTTTTAAGTTTACAACTAAATTGTCGCCAACAGAAACAAAAGGAGTTTTATTTTCAGAATATAAGCTGGTTTGTGTTCCATCAGAAAGTGTAAGTTTGTGTACATGTTTTTTATGTACAATCTTACTGTCTCTTACTTCATAAATAAAATTTGAAGTTGAACTCTGATAAAAGCCATCTGCGATAGCTTCTAAATTACAGGTTACTTCCTGGCCCGAAGAACCAATTGAATCTTCGGCATGTCTTCGATGAATTTCCATATCAAAACCTGCAGTTACATGTACTAAACTTAAATGTAAATGTTTGGCTATAACATTATGTAGATATTGTTCAATATTTAAATCCGAAATTTGTTTTATGTTTGCAAAATATTGAAATTTTTCAGTATGAATGTCTTTTTGTAATACAATTACTGCTTTGTCAATATAATCAATAAAATAAACTACAGGTTCTGTTTTATGAATATGTAATTTGTTTGTTTCATGAGAGAAATCCCATTTTACAGTTATTTTATTATGATTCTTTTCAATAATAACCTCTCCGTTATCGTGAAAAATATATCTTTCGTCATCATCTTTTCCATCAACCAAAACCCATGTCTGGTCTTTTAAAAGATTATGCATTTCACCATTATGGCTTATTTTTTTTAAAACGGGTGCTGCATTGGCTATAAACTGTTTCATAATAAGTTTTAATTAAGCGCAAGGTTAACTCCAGGCGTTGACGTCAAAATTATAAAAAAAAATCAAATTGTTAAGCAATGTATTATTTGATATTGTAAAATAAATTATAAAGTTAATTGTTTGTTAGTGAATTTTTTGACATTCAGGACTAAAGTCCATAATTCTGTAGGTTTTAATTATCACGACCTTAAGGTCGTGGTAATTAAAAGACATTAAACTGGCTTTAGCCCAATAAAAGTAAATCCAAAATTAACAGTACAAAATCAATTAATTCATTGGATTAAAATATGTATATAAAACCAAAATAACCATACGTTTAAATCCGATTGTGCTAAATGTAAACACAAAAGACATTTGGTTATTAATATTTATTGATGTAGTTGTTTAAAATAAAAGAAGTATTTTTGATAAAATTAATTTTTATGATAACCACCGAACATTTAAGAGACTTATTCGAAAGACGGGAAGCTCTAAGGAGGTATCTTTGACGTCGATAGCAAAAATATCGAAATAGAAGAGGAAGAACTTAAAACACAATCTCCAGATTTTTGGGATAACCCAAAAGAAGCCGAGAAGCAGCTTAAAAAAGTTGCTGTTCTAAAGGTATGGACCAACAATTTTAACGAAGTAAATTCTGCAGTTGAAGATCTTCAGCTTATTTCAGAGTTTTATAAATCTGGCGATGCTACAGAGGCTGAAGTTGAAGAACAATATGAGAAAACTCTAGCTTTTTTAGAAGCTTTAGAACTTAAAAATATGCTTAGCGAAGAAGAAGATAAGCTAAGCGCAATAGTAAAAATAAATTCTGGTGCAGGTGGTACCGAAAGTCTTGATTGGGCAGGTATGCTTATGCGTATGTATATGCGATGGGGCGAGCAGCATAATTATAAAATTAGAGAAATTGATTATCAGCCAGGCGACGAAGCAGGCGTGAAGTCGGTAACTATAGAATTTGAAGGCGATTTTGCTTATGGATATTTAAAAAGCGAAACCGGAGTTCATCGTTTGGTGCGTATCTCGCCTTTTAATGCACAAGGAAAACGACAGACTACTTTTGCCTCTGTTTTTATTTCGCCGGTTATTGATGATAGTATTGAAATCACAGTAAATGCATCTGAACTCGAATGGGACACTTTTAGATCAAGCGGACCCGGCGGACAAAATGTAAATAAAGTTGAAACAGGAGTTAGGCTTCGACATCTACCTTCGGGAATAGTAGTTGAAAATCAGGAAACCCGTTCACAACTTAACAATAGGGAAAATGCCATTAAACTTTTAAAATCACAATTGTACGAAATAGAACTTCAAAAACGTCGCGAAAAGCAGGCAGAGATTGAAGGACAAAAGAAAAAAATAGAGTGGGGCTCACAAATCAGAAGTTATACATTGCATCCATATAAACTTGTTAAAGATGTTCGTACCGATTTTGAAACTTCTGATGCAAATGGAGTATTAGATGGCAAACTCGATGGTTTTATAAAATCGTATTTAATGGAATTTGGTAGGAAGCATTAGTTTCTATTTATTTTACTCTTATTATTGGTATGTGGCTCACAAATAAGGATTGAAATGTTCTTAGTGATAATTGTTAGAATCTGTTTTGAGTTTTATAATGCTTTGAATTCATTATTATTTTAGATGTATTAAATCTTCGACTCCTCTGGAGTCGAATGTATGTAGCAATTTTATTGCTACATACCTAGGGACTCCTCTGGAGTCCAACTAACAAAAGATATAATATTTATAAATTAGATTACAATCCATTTTAGGTAAGCTATTTTAAATAAGAATATTATAAAAGCCAATTCAAGTTAGGTTAAAAAATCCAAACAGTTTCTTATTCTATTTCAATATCATATTTACTTAGAAGTCCGGTAATGCCATTTAATGAAAATCTAGCTTTTTTCATTCTGTTATATTCAGGGTCGATTGAGTAATTGTATGATGTTCTGAAGTCAACCTTTTCTAAGTTTGTTCTATAGAATATTGTACGAGTTAAATCGCAATTGTCAAATAAAGAATTATTTAAGTTTGTTTCACTAAAATCTACTTCGTTAAGAATTGAGTTTTTGAACTTTGTATTTTTTATGTTTAGTTTATGAAAAGAGGAGAGTGTTAAAATACAATTATCAAATTCAAATGCAAGTAAAAATGGATTGCAGTTCGAAAATTGTAATCCTAATAATTTACAATTTTTAAATTTAATGTCGCGAAAAGCTGTATTCGAGAACTTTGCCAAACTTAAATTGCAATCGTTGAATTCACATTCAGTAAAATTAATATTTGAAAAAATTAAATTAGAGAAATCGCAATTTATAAAACTGCAATTTTCATATTCGCCTTTAGTCAGTTCGGTTTCGTTAAAATTTATTTTTTCAAATGTTTTTGATTCTATGTAATTTTTTTCCATTTGGTATAATTAATTTTTATTATATATAATTGTCTGTATATTGTTATTTTGTTAAGTAGTTTGTTTTAAGTTAAACCGTTTAGATAATATAAAGTAAATAATAATTTGTGTTATTTTTAAAAAATAAATATATTTGTTTCTGTTTAACAATTAACAATTAATAAAACAGCCTGATTATGAAAACAATTATTCTAAGTATGGCCTTAATTATTGCAACCAGTTTGACTTTTGCTGGAAATGAACCTGTAAAAAAACAATCAATGGGTAAGCAATTTAAAATCTCAACTCAATTAAGTAGCGATAAAGCAATGAATGAGGGTGGTTTTTTTCTGAATATTGGATTAGTTGTGCCTTCTAAACAATGTTATGTTCCGTTAATTGCAACAAATAATTCTAGTGATAAATTTGGTGTTGGCCCTGTTTTGGAAGTTGGTAATATGTTTAGAATTAAAGATTTTAACGATCACGCATTGGGATTAAGAGCAACTTGGTTATCTGCAAGCTACTCATCTTTTTCAAATAGTAATGTTGACATGTCATATTTACAAGGAAGTGTACTAAGAATAGGACCTTATTTTACCTATTCTATTTCAGACGAAATGGCTATTGATTGTTATTATCAAATTGGAGCAACTTATGTTTTAGATTCAAAAACTGATACAGCTGCTTCGGGTAGATCAAATGCTGGATATCTAGGTGCAACACATAATATGGGAGTTAGCTTTCGCTATAAAGTTTTTTCGGTTGGATTTGATATGAGTTTAGGTAGTGTTAAGTATTTTGATAAAGAAGAATATAAAGGATTAAGTGATGATATGATTAATGATTTTTATAAAATCAGAACAACTCAGTTTAGATTTATTGTAGGATTTAAATTTTAGTAACAAAATAAAAAAGCTTGTTTTTTTTAAAGAATACAAGCTTTTTTATTGTTTTTTTGTGAAAGCAAATTACTTTTTAATGTATTTATTTAGTGAAAAATAATCGGGTAATGAATATACCCGATTTATCATCTTTGCCTGCATCACTCTCTACGCCGCTTGTTACAAAGGTTAATTTCCATCCTTCTTTTACCAGATTATTGATTTTCGAAGAAATTAAAGCGTCATTTGATGCAATGTTTTGAAAATTAATGCCTACCATACTGAAAAAGTTGAGTAATTTAGTTTCAGAGAAAGCGTTAATTTTTGCGTCAGATCTGTCAATATCGTCTTGTTTGCTGTCTTTTCCGTCTGTTCTTTCTGTTGTAAAATTTGCAGCATTTAAAGGTGTTTTACTTTCAACAATTCGCGAACGTCCTACACCGCCAGGCACAATAGACTCTACAATAGTTACTACTTTAAATTCCTGAGCATAAATTGAAGAAATAAATGCCATAAAGGCAAATAAAGAGAAAATAATTTTTTTCATAATTTATAGATTAATGTCTCCTACTCGTAAGGCTTTTCGGTATCGCCCCGTTTTTTATGTAGTTTCTGGGCTCTACATTATTAATTAAATATGATGTCTTTGAAGAGATTGTGAGTCTTTTTTATTTCCTTGATTTCTTAGAATTATATTTTCTATACAATAATTTGACCTAAGATATAAATTTATAAATAAACTTAGAATAAATATTTTATAGATTTGAAATTAAGCAATTTTATTAAAAAAGCATAGCTTTGCTTTATGAATTTTTTTCGAAAATACGGTTTTGAAATTTTAAAGTGGCTAATTTTTGCTGGGTCTATTCTTTTTCTTGTAAACCGAATTTATTTTCATCAGGAGTACAGAGATGTTTTTTCTAATTTTAATTTTTATAAAAGTACAAACTTATTATATATGTTTATTGCATTTTGTTTAATGTTTGTAAACTGGGGTTTGGAGGCAATTAAATGGAAATATGCAATTAGAGGAATCAGAAAAATTACTTTTATAAAGGCATATGCAGCCGTTTTTGCTGGAACCTCTGTCTCGCTTTTCATGCCAAATAGAACAGGAGAATTTGTTGGAAGAATATTTGCATTACCACGAACCGAAAGAGTGAAAGCAGTTTTTGCTTCAATAGTTGCAAGTTTTTCGCAGTTAATGGTTACAATAATTATAGGTACAATCGCATTGTTTGCACTTTATTATTTATTTCCGGGTAATGCACTTATTGAGCATGGATTAAAGCCATGGATTAAGATTCCTGCAATAATAGTAGCTGTATTAAGCTTAATGTTATACTTTAAAATTAGTTGGTTTACATATTTTTTCGAAAATTGGAAAATTTTAAAGAAATATTCTAAAACCGCACAGATACTTAAAACATTTAATGCACTTATTTTATTAAACTTTATATTGCTAAGTTTATTAAGATACTTAGTTTTTTTAGCACAGTTTTATTTTTTAATTAACTTTTTTGGAATTGAATTAGATTTTTGGAGCTGTGCATTATCCTCTGCATTAACTTTCTATGTTGTAACAATTATCCCAACTTTTACGCTAGCTGAAATAGGCATCAGAGGTTCGGTTGCAGTTATATTCTTTGGCTTTTATACTAATATGTATGCCGAAATAATTTCTGCATCCACATTGTTATGGCTAATAAATGTCGGACTACCTGCTTTAATTGGAAATATTTTTGTTGCAGGATTTAAAGAATCTGAGAAAAATAATTTGTAAATAAATTATGAGATGGCGGGTCAAGCCTAGGAGTGGTCGGAAGAAATTCCGACCATTTTTTTATGTTTTGAAGTAAACATCAGGATTGCCTCCACATTTTATAACAATTAAAGCAATCACTAAGTCCCTGACCTCCATTTTAAATCTTCTTTTAGCGGTTTTGTAA
>CAILUD010000093.1 GCA_903837285.1 uncultured Bacteroidota bacterium
AAATAAATAATAAAATTATTGAAGAGCTACAATATAATTATAGGGTACAGCAAAAAGAAGCCGAATTAGAAAAAGAAAAAACAAAATCTACACTTCTTGAAATAAGTAATCAAAAAGAAAAAAACAACAAATGGCTTGCTGTTGTTGCCGCTATTATTATTCTTATTATTTTATTAATATTTTTTTATAATAGGTACTTGCGGAAAATTAAAGAAAAACAAGAACAGTTTAGCAGGTTGTTAATATTAAATATCGAAGAAGAAAGAAAAAGAATTTCTATGGACTTACATGATGATATTGGACAAACACTCTCTGTTATTAAATCAAAAGTTATTAATAGCGTAAAACCAACAGAAATAGAAGAGGATATCGCAAAAGTAATTAATCAAACCAGAGAAATTTCCAGAAGCCTTTATCCATCAAGTTTAGAAAAAATAGGATTAATTCGGTCTGTAGCTTCGTTAATGCAGGACCTACAGTCCGTGAAAGGGCTCGAATGCAGTTATGAGATTGATGAATCAGTACTTACGTTGTCTATTAATATTCAAACAAATATTTATAGAATTATTCAAGAGTGTGTTAATAATACAATTAAACATTCGGGAGCAACCGGATTAAAGGTTTCTATAATAAAGACTAATGACGAATATGAGTTTCTTTATTTGGATAATGGAATTGGGATAAAAAATAAAAGAAAATCAGAAGGAATCGGTTTGTTATCAATACTCGAAAGAGCAAAAATTCTAAACGGAAGCGTTGAAATAGATGATAAAAACGAAAAAGGATTTAAATTAATTCTTAAATTTAAAAATTAATAATTTTAACAATGAAACTCTTAATTGCCGACGATCATCCTATCTTTAGAAATGGGTTAAAAAGCATTCTGATTGATAATTTTAAAGAGGTTAACATTATTGAATGCGAAAATGGTCTTGAAGCGTTAGAGAAAATAAGAAGCGAAAAACCCGATGTTTCTATTCTGGATATTAATATGCCAGAAATAAATGGTTTGGAATTGTGTAATTCTGTGTTAAAAGAAAATTTGTCAACTAAAGTAGTTATTTTAACAATGTATAGAGATAGTGAGATGTTAAAAAAAGCATTTCATTTTGGAGCATTGGGTTATTTGTTAAAAGATTTTGCAACAAAAGAAATAATAGAATGTATTAATAATGTACTTAAGGATATTAAATACATCGGGCCGGGTCTAGATAAGCATTATACCGCGTATTTACAGGAAGATAAAATTAAGAAAGATATAATAGGGTTAATTAAAAATTTATCTCAGGCTGAATTAAAAACCCTTAAATTAGTTAGTCAAAATAAAACCTCAAAAGAAATAGCAGAATTATTGTTTTTATCAGAAAAAACAATAGAAAATTATAGATCTAGAATTTGTCAGAAATTGCAATTACCTCCAAGAAACAATAGTTTATTGCTTTGGATTGCCGAAAACAAAGAACTTTTAAGTGTTACTAGCGAGTTTTAATTATTATACCAATTTTATTTATAAAACCAACCAACCAAATGTCTCTCTTTTTGAAGAGGTTAGAGAAATGAATAAAAAAACGGGCTATTTTATAAATCAAATTTGAATAACTAACAGAATTAGCATTTAAAATAAGGTGCTAGCACTCTATTTAATAAGTAACCACCCCTCTATTTTTAATTAAGTTTAATTTTTACAATTGTGTAAATGTAAAAATCTAAATTGTTTAGGTTATTTAAAAGATTTAAATTATGAATTACATTGTTAAATCATTTTTGTTAATTGCTGTCATAGTGCAGGTAATTAGTGTAATAGCGCAAGAAAAGTCAATAGTTAAAACTGAAAACTATTTGGTAAATGAGAATCAATTTTTAATTGGAAATACAAGAGATGTTTATGTCACAAGCGGTGAGTTTTTCGATAATGGTGGAGAGAACAGGAATCTTATAAATAAATATGCAATAACAACATTTCATGCTAAGAAAGAATTGATAGAGATTTATTTCACTGAATTTAAAATACCTGTTGGCTCACAATTAAGGCTTTATAGAGGAGATTCTAACGAAGGCGAACTTTTGGGAATATTCCAAAGCAATGATAAAATATCAAACATTAAAGAAAAAGAAATTACAATTGAGTATATCCCATCAAATAATAATATTCCGGCTTCTGGTTGGAAAGGTGTTATTAAGGAAATTAATACTTCACCAAAGGGGATAAAATCAATGAGTGAAAGTGATTGTCCATATGCTATTCCACTTTGTCAAAATCAAACCGTAACTGTTTCTATGAATCAATATACCGATTGTGGAGCTGTTAATGATGATAATGGTGATTGTTATAGTGGAACTGGAAGTGGAGGCTCAGTTTGGTATACTTTTGTTCCGCAAACAACAGGTCCGCTTGATTTTAGCATTGCGCCAAGTGGTGGTACTGATTATGATTTTGTTGTTTGGAATATTTCTGGTGGATGTGGGGCTAAAACCCAAGTTCTTTGTAATTATGAAGCAACTCATGGAACTACAGGTGCAAATTCTTCCGGAACTGGAGTTTCTTTGGGTTCGTCGGGTGGTTTATGGTGCTCAAGACCAACGGTTACGGCTGGCGTTTTATATGCCATTTGTATTAATTTTTATGGAGGCTCAAATGATGGTTATGTTCTTCAATTTCAAAACGAACCATCTTCTGTTGCAATTACCGATAATGTTCCCCCTACTATAACGAATGCATATGTAAACAGTTGTACTTTTGCAACTACTTTAGATATTTATTTCTCAGAATTTGTTCAATGTCCTACTATTCAAGGATCAGACTTTACTCTTGCAGGGTATACTTTTACCATTGCAAATGATTATTGTAATAGCGGTAAAACTAATCACATAACAATAAACGTGTCTCCAGGTTTGGCTCCTGGAACTTATTCAATTCATGGACAAGATATTTTAGACATGTGTGGTAACAATTTAAACTCAAATTATAGTGTTGTTATAAGCAGTGTTCCAGTGGCAAATGCTGGCCCCGATAAGTTAACCTGTAAGTCACCAGGGGCCTTTGGATTAGGCTGGACTTACTCACCAAGTTCACAAACTTTAACAGCAAGTGGAGGTACATCTTATATGTGGAGTACGGGTGGTAATAATGCTTCTACCACTGTTTCGCCTACTTCGACAACAACATATACTGTTACCGTAGCTAATGGTGCATGTACGGCTACCGATAATGTTACTGTTTCTGTAGATCTTGCTCCAACACCAAATTTAGGTCCCGATTTAGCTGTTTGTCCGGGTTTTCCAATTACGCTTACAGCTCCTGGTGGGTTTGCTTCGTATCAATGGCAGTCTACTACTACAACTAGTTTTTTTGGCACTCCTACAGGTTGGGCTAATATTGCTGGTGCTACTACTAATTCTTATACCGCCTCACCAGGTGTTACAACATATTATCAGGTAATTGTTACAAGCTCTAATGGTTGTCAGGGAACGGATATTATTAAAGTTACAATAGGAGGTGCTTTTTCAGGAGCAATTGCTTCGCCACAGACTATTTGTGCCGGAAGTAGCTCAACCTTATCTGTGCCAGGAAGTATAACTTCTTATAATTGGACTGGTGGTCCAACAAATAGTTCCTGGGTTGTTACTCCTGCTAGCACAACAACCTATACTGTAACAAGTACTACGGCAGGTTGCACCGGACCTTCTGATGTAACCGTTGTTGTTGCTCCTTTGCCAATTGTTACAGCAACCGCTTCAAATTTAGTTCCGTGTCCGGGAGATGTTGTGAACTTAACTTCAACACCGACATCCTCATCTACTAATATTTCTGAAAATTTTGAAGGGGCTACAAATATTTTTACATTAGTAAATGGTGCAAAGAATAAATGGTATCAAGGTACTGCTGCTTTTGCATCCGGTACAAAGGGACTATATATTGGAACAGCATTGGCAAATAATAATTACGAGATAGGTGGAACTCTTTTTCCTGCACCTATTGCAGCTACAAATTTTGCATACAAAGATATTTCGGTGACAAGTTATTGTTCAGCTGATTTAGCTTATAAATGGAAATGTAATGGTCAGGCTGGTAAGGCAGAATTAAGCGTTTGGTTGGTGCCTACTTCTTATACTCCTGTTGCAGGAACGGCTATAACTGCCGGAGCAGGAAACATTTTAATTGGTGGGCCATTTTATGGACAAACAACTTATCAGAATGTAAGTTTTAATATGACACCTTATGCTGGACAGACATTAAGATTAGTTTATCAATGGATGAATTTACCTAATGCATTAATTGGTGCGCCTGTAGTTGCAAATCCAGCAGCGTCAATTGATGATTTTGTTTTTACAGAATCTAATAATTATTCGTATTCCTGGACCTCGGTTCCCGCAGGGTTTACATCAACCGCTCAATCTCCAGTGGTAACGCCGCTTGTTAACACAACTTATAATCTTACAACTACTCGTT
The DNA here is from genome assembly GCA_903837285.1 of uncultured Bacteroidota bacterium. GTDB lineage: Bacteria > Bacteroidota > Bacteroidia > Bacteroidales > GWA2-32-17 > GWA2-32-17. The sequence continues at coordinate 4,451 of CAILUD010000093.1, forward strand.
GTGATGGTTGCTCGAATACAGCCACCGCATCTGTAACAATGTGTTCAACACCTCAAATTCCAGTTGCAAATTTTTCTGTCAGCGATACTACTATCTGCGTTGGCTCCTGTGTCGATTTTACCGACTTGTCAACAGGTGCACCTACATCATGGAACTGGGCTTTTGTCGGGGCTGCAACAGCTTCTTCAACAGCACAAAATCCGATTGGAATTTGTTATAATACCGTAGGAAGTTACACTGTTACATTAACTGCAACTAATGTAAATGGTACAAATACAATTATTAAAAACTTATTTGTTATTGTAATTCCTCAGGTAACCCCAACATTTGCAGCTGTTGGACCATATTGTACAGGTGCAACAATTTCTGCATTGTCAACCATTTCTATAAATGGAATAACAGGAACGTGGAGTCCCGCTATAAGCAATACGGCAACTACAACTTATACTTTTACCCCTTCAGTTGGTCAATGTGCAACCACAACCACATTAACCATTACAATAAATCCAAGCATAACCCCGACATTTGCTCCAACTAGTGCTTACTGTACTGGTTCGGCAATACCTGCTTTGCCAACAACTTCAACAAATGGCATCAATGGCTCATGGAGTCCTGCAATTAATAATACAACAACTACAACATATACATTTACCCCAACTGCAGGTCAATGTGCTTCAACTGCAACAACAACAATTACAGTTAGCTCAAGTATAACTCCAACTTTCACCGCGGTAACGCCAATTTGTTCGGGTGCAACTTTAACCCCTTTACCAACAACATCAAATAATGGAATAACAGGAGCTTGGTCGCCTGCTTTAAATAACACCGCAACAACAACGTATACATTTACTCCAAATGCTGGTCAATGTGCAATTTCAACCACATTAACAATAACGGTTAATTTGCCAATAACACCAAATTTTGCTGCGGTTTCTGCAATATGTTCTGGAGCAACTGCACCCGTTTTAGGGGTAACTTCTCCAAATGGAATAACCGGAACGTGGAGTCCTTCAGCAATAAATAATGCGGCAACCGGTACGTATTTGTTTACTCCTGATGCGGGTCAATGTGCTTTAACGCAATCTATACCTGTAACGGTTAATGTTCTGCCAACTGCTTCTTCTGGATCAGATCAAATATTGACATGTGCTATAACTTCTTTAACAATAAATGGTGCTGGATCATCATCTGGAGCAAATTATTCATATACATGGTCAACAACGGGAGGAAACTTTGTTTCTGGTAACACCACAGCATCTCCGATAGTAAATCAGGCAGGAACATATGATGTTACGGTTACTAACACAACAACGGGCTGTTTGGCAACAGACCAAATGGTTGTAACGAGTAATACAACCCTACCTATTGCTTCAGCAGGAGCAGATGTAATGCTTTCTTGTACTGCTTCTAATATTAATTTAGATGGTTCTGGTTCAAGTTCGGGCTTAGGTTTTAGTTATGCCTGGTCAACTTCTGGTGGAAATATTGTTTCAGGTGCTACTACCACTAACCCAACAATAAATCAGGCGGGAACTTATACCATTACTGTAACCAATATTACAAATGGTTGTACTTTAACAGATAATGTTGTTATAACAAATAATAGCGCAGCTCCAACTGCCTCTGCTGGTCCTGATAAAGTATTAACTTGTGCGGTTAATAGTGTGTTATTGGATGGTTCTGCTTCTTCTTCTGGAGCCGGAATAACATATTTGTGGTCAACAATTGGTGGAAATATTGTTTCAGGTGGAAGCACAACTAGTCCATCTGTTAATCAGGCAGGGACATATTCAATTACTGTTACTAATTCAGCAAATGGCTGCTCTTCTATTGATGTAGTTAGTGTAACAAATAACATAGTTTTACCAGTTGCTTCAGCTGGAGCCGATAAAACTCTTACTTGTTTAACAACGTCTACAACAATTGATGGTTCAGGATCAAGTTCGGGTGTAAACTATACTTATGCCTGGTCAACAGCAGGAGGAAATTTTGTGTCGGGAAATACATCGGCATCACCAGTTGTAAATCAAATAGGAACCTATACTGTAACTGTTACAAATATAACAACAGGATGTACTGCAACTGATCAGATGTTAGTAACAAATAACACAATACCACCAACGGCATCTGCAGGAGCTGACATGTTTATTGCTTGCGTTATTAACACTATAACAATTGATGGGTCTGGTTCTTCAACGGGTTCAAATTATAGTTATAATTGGTCAACAATAGGTGGTAGTTTTGTTTCGGGGAATAATACTTCATCTCCAACAGTTAATCAAACAGGAACATATTCGGTAACTGTTACAAATTCGATAAATGGTTGTACGGCAACTGATCAAATGGTTGTTTCAAATAACTCTGCATATCCAGTTGCTACTATAAACCAAACAAATATACTTTGTCATGGACAATTAAATGGTTCAGCTAACTTAACGGTAAGTGGTGGAAATCCACCATATCAGTTTTTATGGTCAAATCACGCAACAACAGAAGATATTTCGGGCATTGGTGCCGGAGTGTATTCTGTGGTTGTTACTGATTTATACGGATGTTCAACATCAACAGGAACTACTGTAATAGAACCAGCAAGTTTTTACATAAGCACTAATCCTAGCTTGTCGGCTTGTTATAATCAGCCGGTTTATTTATCCGTAAGTGCAACTGGTGGAACTGGCCCTGGTTATAATTATATCTGGTCAAATGGCTTAAATAGTAATGCAATTACAATTACCCCAACAACAACATTAACATATACAGTAACTGCAACCGATCAGAATATGTGTTCGTCAACAGCGTCTGTTACTGTTTATGTGTCACCTCCTATAAGTGTAAGTTTAATTTCTAATGCTGATAGTGTTTGTCCGGGTGAGCCTGTTTTACTTACACCGATTGTTACGGGCGGTGTAGGTCCTCCTTATACAATAATTAATCAGGATGGAAATATTGTTACCCCACCAATTTATGTTTATCCTCAAACTTCCGGAAATTACTCGGTTTCTGTGCAGGACGCCTGTGGAACACAAGACGCAGGGAGTGTTTTTATTAAAGTTTTACCATTACCGTTGGCCGGATTCCTTGCTGATTCATTAGGGGGATGTCAACCTTTTACTGTTCACTTTAATGAATTGTATCCAATAGATGGAAGAACTTTTGTTTGGGACTTTGGCGATAATGAAAATCTTTCACTTGCTCATAATCCGGTGCATACCTATACCAGGCCTGGAGTTTATACAGTAACATTAACAGTTACATCAAAATGGGGCTGTAAAACAACATTACAATATACAAATATGATAACGGTTTATCCTAAGCCAAATGCTCAGTTTTCTTGGGCGCCAGAGTTTGCTACTGTAATAAAACCAATAATTAATTTTAATAATTTAACATCAAATGGTAATTCTTATGTTTGGACATTTGGTGATGGAGATTCAACTAATCAGGTAAATCCAGAACATCGTTTTCCAGGTGCGGGATCATGGCAGGTTCAGTTAATTGCTATTTCGAATATGGGTTGTAAGGATACTGTAATGTATCCGCTAGAAATTGAAGAAGAAAATACATTGTATGCTCCATCAGCTTTTTCGCCTGATAACGATAATGTAAACGATTTCTTTTTTGTATCAGGAACCGGAATAGATAAGAATAATTTTCTTTTAAATATTTTTGATCGTTGGGGAGAGTTAATCTTTACATCAAACGATATTGAAAGAACATGGAATGGTTGTGCAAAAAATACGGCGAACAAGGTTCCTGTTGGAACATATACCTGGCAAGTAATTTATCGCGATTCGAAAGGTATAAAACGCGAGAAATCGGGACCGGTAACTGTAATAAGATAGTTCCAAAAGGGTAATTTTAGTGGTAAAAAACAATAATGATGTTGTTTTTTACCACTTTTTCTTTCCTTTTACCATAAAATGCTTTATTAGTCCATATTTGCAAAGATCTCTTAAACTCATCAAAAAAGTGGCTGGCCCCCTTATTATAAAGTGGCTACCCCTCTATTATCAATCTACTTACATGGTTAAAATTGTATAAATGTTATAATCTAGTTATTTAGATTATATAAATATAATAAAACCATGAAATATCTTTTACAAGTTATAGTTGCAATTCTGCCTATTTTACTAACATATAGCGCATTGTCGCAAGTTAAATCTAATGGTAATGAGTTGAATGAATTTTCGGAAGTAAAAGAAAATCAATTTTATATTGGCGCAAAAAGAGATGTTTATGTTACCAGAGGAACATTTTATGACAATGGTGGAGAAAACAACGACTTGACAAATAAATATGCAATAACAACTTTTCATGCAAAAAACAATTGGTTAGAAATTTATTTTACTGAATATAATATTCCAGAAGGTGCCGAGATTAGAATTTATAAGGGAAATACAATAGAAGATGAGCTTTTTGGAGTCTTTGGTAGTAGCGATAAAATTTGGAATGTAAAAGCACAAGATATAACAATTGAATATATTCCTTCGCAAAATAAAAACGTAACATCATCTGGTTGGAAAGGAGTTATTAATACAATAACCATTGAATTAAAAGCAATTAAAGCTTTGATGCCTGAAAGTGATTGTTCGTTTGCAATTCCGCTATGTCAAAATTCAACAGTTGTTGTATTGGGTGGTCAATACACCGATTTAGGCAGTGTAAATGATGATGCTGGAGGTTGTTATGCCGGAACCGGAAGTGGTGGCTCTGTTTGGTATTCCTTTTCTCCGCAGGCTACAGGACCAATTGATTTTTCTATTTCACCAACAGGTACTACAGATTATGATTTTGTGGTTTGGGATATAACCAATGGTTGTGGAAGCGGACAGCGTCAGGAAAAAAGTTGTAATTATTCAGTATATACAGGTGCCACAGGATTAAGCACTACTACTTGTAATGACGGACAAGGTGGTGGTGGAAATTGCACAACAAATGATTGTTCAACCGATAGTAAACAATCTGATTGTAATCGCTGGAATCGTAGATTAACAGCTACTGCTGGAAGGCAATATGCTATTTGTGTAAATTTTTATAGCGGAGCAAATGATGGTTTTGTTTTTAGTTTTAAAAATGAAGCCACTTCTGTTGGAATTACCGATGTTACCCCACCTGTTATTATAAACGCATATGCAAATGCTTGCGGTGGCGCAACATCATTGCACTTAGATTTTAATGAATGGGTTCAGTGTTCAACTATTCAAGATGCTGATTTTACTTTAGCCGGATATACTTTTATGGTTACAAATAATTATTGTATGAGCGGAAGAACTAATCATGTTGATATTTCTGTGTCTCCTGCCTTGCCTATAGGCACTTATATAATACATGCGCAGGATATTCTTGATCTTTGTAATAACAATATGAATTCTAATTATAATGTTGTTCTTGGTTCATTACCTGTTGCAAATGCGGGACCAGATAAAGTAACGTGCAAAAGTCCTGGCTTTTTTGGCATTGGCTGGAATTATTCACCAACTTCTCAAACTTTGACTGCTTCAGGAGGAACGACATATCAATGGAGTGATGGTCAGTGGGGAGCTTCAGTTAATGTTTCGCCAACTGCTACAACAACGTATACAGTTACAGTAGCTAACGGCGCCTGTACTTCTACAGATAATGTTGTAGTAGTTGTAGATTATCCTATTGCATCTGCTGGTGTAAATCAAACAATTTGTAATGGTGTGAGTGCTACGTTAACAGCTACCGGTGGCGCTTCTTATGCTTGGTCTAATGGTGGAAATACGGCAGTGACTTCAGTTACTCCCGTTGTTACAACAACGTATACGGTTACTGTAACTTCAGCTTATGGATGTACGGCAAGTAGTAGTGTGAAAGTTACCGTTAATCCAATTGACGCAAATGCCGGGGCCGATCAAACAGCGTGTGCACAAGGAACAGCAATTAATTTATCAGGGATTTCAGTTAGTGGGAATTCTTTTTCGTGGAACGTGGGATCTCCATCAGGAACACAAATTTCAACTACTCAAAATATGACTGTTAATCCATTGGTTAGCACAACTTATTATTTTACTTCTACAAACACAACAACAGGTTGTTCTGTTTCAGATGCGATGTTTGTTTCTTTAGCAAATTATGGTGCAATAACATCATTTAATGGTGGTGGGTGTAATCCCTCTTCGTTAACTTTTACAAATTCTCCGGCAGTTTCCGGAGCTACATCATATACTTTTACCTGGTATCAGCTTGCCGGGAATGCCGGTTGTCCTACTAGTTCTGTTGGAATGACTCAGCTTATGCAGGAAACTATATTAACGACATATGATACAACATTAGTTCCGCTACAAACATTCGATGCACTTGTTACTTCAAGTATTGGTGCAGGACTCGGTGGATGGAATGAAGTTATTCAAACAAACTCGGTTAATAATTGGGCAGTGGGAGCTACTTCTCCAATTGCTGTAAAAAGTTTATGTGTTAAAAATGCTACAACTTACAATGCATATACTAATACTGACGATTGTGAAAAAATTGCTTATTATGGGACTGTAATTAATGCTTCAAGTGGAGACAATATTAGAATTTCATTTAGTTGGAAGTGCGTAGGGCAAAGTGATCCTGGGGCTTTTGGATGTTTTTTTGGTTCTGTTGCAGTTAACACTGATCACGGTCATTTGGTATATGCGCTAAATAACCCCACTAATCCAGCAAGTTGGGTAGAAATAGGAGGACCATATTGGAATCAATCTGCAACTCAAAATGTAGTTGATTTGGTTTTACCTGCAATATTAAATGGACAAAGTTTTTATATCGGATTTAAATGGTATAATGATGGTGTTGCTGGTTGTAGTTCTTCAAATCCTTTTATGATAGATAATGTAAGTTTAAAATCAACATGGCACAAAATACCAACTTCAACATATACTCCAGCGCCTTTAACGCCTCCTGCCGTTAATACCTATGCGTGTTTAGTTACACCAATTGGAGGTACTTGTAATAATATTAGCAGTATGGCAGCAAATTGTTATATTCTAACTTGCCCCAATCCTCTTCCTATAGAACTTGTTGAATTTAAGGCAAGTTGTAAAAACTGGAATATCTTATTTTCTTGGTCAACAGCGAGTGAATCAAATAATGATTATTTTAATATAGAGGGAAGTACAGATGCGTTAAATTACCGAAAACTTGCAACTATAAATGGCTCAGGAAATAGTACTGCTGTAAACAATTATGAATATCTTTTGAATAATAGTTCGTTTAAATATTTCCGTTTAAAACAAACAGATTTTGATGGGAAATATTCATATTCAGATATAATTACAACTTTGTGCAAAGATAAAGCCGATTATACTGTAACAATGTTCCCAAATCCAGCATCAAATAATCTGACATTAAATTTTGGCAAAGAAATAAATTCACAATTACAAATAAGTATTAAAGATTTATTGGGAAGAGAAATAAAGGAAATAGCTTATGAAGCCAATGAAATTTCATTTATAAAAATTACCCTTGAAAATTTAAATAAAGGAATATATTTTATTCAGATAGAAGATATTTCAAGTGGCATTGTTCTTCCATTACAGAAATTTGTAAAAGAGTAAGAATTGAGGAGAAGAGTTAACAAATTTTAAATACTGATTAATTGCAGTTATTTTAAATAAGGTAATTGCAGAAATATTTGTATGAAAACAACTAGTAAAATAACAAAATCGGCATAATAAGATTTTCTTATTGACGAGATAGAGATTGCCGCAAAAAACGAAAGTGGAATTAATAGAAATGCTAACATTCCTTTATCAGAATAAGGGCTTAAAATTAAGGCTGTAAATACTAGAAATGAAACCAGAAAGGTAAAGAAGTACCTTCTTATTATTATCTTTTTTAAACTGCCAGAGAAAAAGGTTTTTGTAATACTCCAGAATGCAAATAGTCCCAAAAATGACCACCATGAGATTTGTTTAATGCCCAAAAGCTTAAAGTATGATATTGAAAAAGCATTATTTAAAAAAGTATAAAGCGATTGTTCCTGATCTAGCATTAAAAACACAGCATGTGTAAATAAAAATGGAAGAAAAAGTCCAACTAATACTGTAAAAAATTCTCTTAAGCTAAAAGGACGCAATAAAACAATTCCAACCCAACAAAGAATTAATAAAAGTATTGAAGGGAAGTAAATTAATGCTGATAATCCGGTTAAGAAACCAGCATTAAAGACAAGTCTAAAAACTCTATTTTGATGATAAACTTCAAATAAATTTCTAATTATAAAAAGAAACAGTAACATAGCAATAATTGACGATCCCTGAGAGGAAATCCACATTATTTGACTAGATAACGAAATAAAAAACACTGTTGGCAAAACATTTCCGGTTGTACCGTGAAAGTAACGTGTTGTAAATGGGATTAATGTTAAGGAGATAATTATAATAGTTGTTATGGCAATTAATCCCCCCCATGGAGAAAGAAACATTTCCTGAGGTAATAAAGAAAGCAGTATGCTTTTATCATTGCTCCATGTTATGGGATTAATGCCTAAAAAAAATGACCACCATCCAGCTATAATAATAAGTGGAATAATAATAAAATTTGAGGGAACAGATGTGTGAACTAGTTTTGAAAACATGCTTTATTTAAACTCGTAACCTATGTCTTTTCTAAAATAAATACCATCAAATGAAATGTTATTAAGGGTTTCAACAGAAGTTTTTACAGCTTCTGTAATGTTTTTACCTGATGAACTTACTGCTAAAACGCGACCTCCGTTTGTAACAATATGCTCATTTTTAAGAGTTGTTCCAGAGTGAAAAACTAAACTATTTGTTTTATTATTTAGTCCAGTTATTATTTTATCTTTTTCAAAATGTTCGGGATATCCTTTTGATGCTGCAATAATTGTTGCAAAAGCCTCTTTTTTAATTTTAATTTGCTGTTGATTTAATTTGTGTAAAGCTGTTGCTTCAAGCAAGTCAACAAAATCGTTTTCAATTCTTGGAATTACAACCTCTGTTTCTGGGTCGCCCATTCTAATATTATACTCTATTACAAATGGATTTCCGTTAGAAATCATTAACCCAATAAAAATAAATCCTTTAAAATTTATGTTTTCGGCTCTTAGTCCATGAATTGTTCGATGAATAACTAATGTGTCTATTTTTTTCTGTAATTCGGGAGTTAAAAAGGGAACCGGAGAAACAGCTCCCATACCTCCTGTATTTAATCCAGTATCTCCTTCGCCAATTCTTTTATAATCTTTGGCCTCTGGCAGAAGTACATAATTAATCCCATCGGTAAGTACAAATGTAGACATTTCTATGCCTTCCATAAATTGCTCAATAACTACAGTATTTCCTGCTTTACCGAATTTTCCATTAAGAATTTCTTTTAATGAATTAATGGCTTCTTCTCTGTCGTTAATTATTAAAACACCTTTTCCAGAAGCTAAACCATCGGCTTTTAAAACATAGGGAGGGTTAAAAGATGACAGAAATGCAATCCCCTCTTCTAAATTATGTTCCGTAACAATATGGTATTTAGCTGTTGGGATATTGTATTTTACCATAAACTGCTTTGAAAAAGATTTACTACCCTCTAGTCTGGCACCAGATTTATTGGGAGCAATAATTAATACATCTTTTAATTTAATATCGTTTTCAAAAAAATCGGTAATTCCATTTACAATGGGGTCTTCTGGTCCAACAAGAACCATGTTTATGTCATTCTTTAAAACTGCAGTTTTTATCGCCTCAAAATCATTAACTGAAAGTTGAATGTTTTCAGCAATTTCAGAAGTTCCTGCATTGCCTGGAGCAACAAAAAGGTTATTTACTCTAGAGCTTTGTTTTATTTTCCAGGCAAAAGCGTGTTCTCTTGCTCCAGAGCCAATAATTAAAATATTATATTTTAAACTCATTTTTATTGCTTTAATTTTTAAATGTACTTAGTTTTTTTCGAACTCAAATAAATTATTTTAAAAGCTTATATCTTATTTTTAATGACCTAAAAAGGAATACCAATGAGGATCCCGCTGTAAAAACCGCAACAGAACCCAATATTATTGCCAGTCTTGTCCATTGTTCGCCATATGCTTGTCTTTCTTCAATTGAGACGATTATTGTTCTTATCCATTCTATTGATGATAAAATAAGAAGTATTTGAATCATTCTTGCTATCCACATTTTTTTTATAAATAAAAGAAATGGTAAAGCAATTATTATAAAAACAATAAAATATAGTTCTGTTCTTAAAAAATGTGCACCAATTAACAAAAACGATATAAAAACAGGTGATAGTTTTAAACCATTCATGTATATTGTTATTTTCCGTAAATATTGTAAAGCCAAATAGCTCCGCCAATAATTACTAATCCGGCTAAAATTGCAAGACTTATTTTTATCCAGCTCCATGGTCGTTCACCCTGTACTTCGCCTGTACGGCCATTTACAAGAAAACGGTAAATTTTTTCATTATAACGATATGCGCTTATCCAAACAGGTAAAAGAATATGTTTAAATGTAATATCGTTATATGTTGTGCCTAATGTTGAAATTCTTTGATGGTCACCGCCAATATCCTTGTTAACGGTATTACGAATAATGGGTTCCATTTTTGTTTTGGCTTCTGTAAAACCGTCTTTCATGTCAACTTGATAGGTTTCTGTTCTAAAACCGCTTAAGAATTTTTCATCATAGTTAATTAGTTCTTTTAAATCCCATGGTTCAAGTTTTTCTGTATGAGTTTTTGGAAGTGATTTACTTGCCAGTACAAGAATATCATCAAATACGTTGTTAACATTGCCGCTAACTGAGTGCCATCTGGTTTTTGTTACTGTTCTGGTCTTTGTTACTGATTTGCCATTTTCGGTTGTTGTGTAGGTTTCGGTAGCTTGATAATCGTCTCCACGTTCACCAGTATATCGCGAATAGGTGTTTGAATCGTAGGTCCAGTAAGGAATATACATTCCTTTTAGTTTCTCTTGTTGAGTAGCAAACTTTTTTAAGTCGGAAGGAGCAAACCATAATTTATTTAACCATGTTTGAAACTGGCCAAATGCTTTATTTGTATCAATTTTAAAGGGAAGTAAGGAACTTGGCTTTACAACAGATTGAGAGGTGGGGTTTTTAACAACAAGCACACTTCCGCAAAAAGCACATAATTCAGAAACAATATTTGGATCGAAAGTAGTTTGTGCACCACAGCCTTCACAACGTACGGTGCTTATTTCTTGTTTAGGTATAGTGGAAAATTTTTCGTTAATAAACGCTTCAAAATCTATTTCCTGAACGGCATCGTTTTTTGTCTCTATTTCGTTTTCTGCACCACAATACTCACATTTTAATGAGAGTGTTCCCGGAGCAAAGATTAATTTAGCAGCACAGTTTTTACAGGTTACTTCAGCCTGATTTGTTGTAGAAAGTTTTACTTCTTCTTCCATAAAAATAGTTGTAAATTTAAAAGACCTAACAGATTTTAAACCTGTTAGGCCTTTATGTTTTATTTTTTGAATTTTTATTGTTGTGGTGGAATTGGTGGTGCAGGAGGCATAGGTGGTGGAACCGCTCCAAATACTGGAATTAATTCACCTACATTACCTGCAGCTTCCCAGCCTGCCATTCCCTGACGCCAAACTAATGTTTCTTTTGTTAGCTGGTTTTGTGTTACCATTTGTTTTAGTGCATTTAGGTCATATGGTCCTGCTTGTTGGCCATTAACTACCGCATGAAATGCAAGTACTGGTGGCATTGGTGGAGGTGCTGGTGCATTTTGTTGCTGTTGCTGAGCCTGATTCATAGCTCCCATCATTTGATTTCCCATACCCATTCCCATTCCCATACCCATTCCCATTCCCATACCAGCTGCGCCGCTACCATTAGGATTTTCGGCTGCTGCAGTCATAGCAGAAGCTGCTGAATACTGGGTGAATTTTCCCATATCGCCAATAATACCCATGCTTGAACGTTTGTCTAATGCCTCTTCAACGTTTGGTGGTAATGAAATATTGGTAATTAAGAATTTATTAAGTTCTATGCCGTATTCCATAAATTCTGGTTTAATTTTATCTTCACAGAATTTAGATACTTCATTGTAATTCGCTGCCATATCCAATACCAGAATTTTACTTTCAGCAATTGCATCGGTAAAACGTGTTACGGCAATGTTTTTTAATTGTTCGGTAATTTTTTCGGTAGTAAATTCACCATCGGTACCAACAACTTCTTTAATGAATTTTACTGGATCGCCAACTTTCATAGTATAGCTTCCGAAAGCACGAATACGAATTGGGCCAAATTCAGCATCGCGAAGCATAATTGGATTTGGAGTTCCCCATTTTAAATCGGTAAAAGTTTTTGTATTTAAAAAATAAACTTCTGCTTTAAATGGTGAATTAAAACCATATTTCCAACCCTTTAAAGTTGCTAAAATTGGTAAATTTTCTGTTGTTAAGGTATACATACCTGGTTTAAAAACGTCGGCTAATTGACCTTCGTTAATAAATACAGCTACCTGAGTTTCTCTTACTGTTAGTTTTGCTCCGTTTTTTAGCTCGTTGTTACGACGGTCAAAACGATGCACCATTACGTTGTTTGTTGGATCCAGCCATTCTACGATGTCTATGAATTCCGCTTTCAATTTATCAAAAATTCCCATGTTTTTTTGGTTTTTAAGGGTTATTGTTAATTATTATAATGCTCTGTCTATAAATAAAATTCCGTTTAAGTGATCAATTTCATGTTGAAAAATTATTGCAGTAAAATTTGTTCCCGAATAACCTTCAATAATTTCTGAGTGGTGTGTTCCATCAAGTAAATCGTATTCAACTCCCACTGCTGCAAATCGAACAGTTGTTTTGGTAACACCGGGAATAGAAAGACAACCATCGCCAGCAAAATTTATTATTTTGTAAGTTGTATTAACTATTCTTGGATTTAAATAAACTTCAACCGGTTTTCCAATTTTATCAAGTCGTTTTACTAAAATAATATTTCGGTTTATACCAACTTGCGGAGCTGCAATGCCAACGCCACCTGATGAAGCGGCTAATGAAAGTCTCATTCTGTTTATTATTCTAATTAATACGGCATTTGTAGAATCGGGACGAACATTAACCGAAGTTTTTCTTAACACTAATGAATCAGAATAACTCGTTGTAAGGTAAATTCTCATGGCTAAAGTATCAGCCATTATTGTGTCAATTTCTGTTCCTGTAAAAGCAAGAGGATCAACAGTAAACGCAAGAACGCCTCCGTTTAGGTGAGCCATTTCGTGTTGAAGAATTGCAGCAGTTTCCATTTCTATTAATTCAGAATGATGACTGCCGTCTATTGAATAATAATCAACTGAAACTAAATTGTAGCGGGTTATGTAAGATGGAAAAACACCAGGCGAAGTAATGCAGCTATCTTGAACTTCTGAGGATGCGTTTGAGTGTTGGGTGATTTTTGGGTTAATAAAAACTTCAAGCGGGCTTCCTGTTTTATCTTTTCTTCGGATAATTATTATGTTTCTGTTTATTCCAATTTCGGGAGCCGTTATTCCGTTTATATTTCCTTCAAAAGAAGAAATAGTGCGAAACATTCTGTTTATTAAATACTTTGTAGTATCACTCGAAATTCTAACGTTATGCGAGTGTTTCTTTAAAATCTCAGCATCGGTAGCTACAAAAGCAGAAAGAATGGGAAATGGTTGAGTGGAATCCGAGTAATAAATTTTAATTGCCTCGGCGGAAGTATAGCTAAGACTATCTTCTCCAGGGAATAACTCATTCTGTTTTTTACAGCCCTGGATAACAGTTACCCATGTGGTTATAAAGAGTAAAATGTATACAAATAACTTCATATATTTAAAATTATAAGACTGTAAATTTACGATTTTTTAGAAAAGACTAATATCTAAATATATTATTTTAAGTTCTTTTCACATTTATTTATTCATGAAAAATAATCGCTTCATAAACAAATAGTTCGGCAGCTTTCCAGCCGTCCCAACCAATTCCTGTTTTGTCTTGGGAGCAATGTCCAACAAATTCTTCTTTAGTCCAGTTGGTTTCTGTTGCTACCTGAGGTAAGAAAGTTCCAGAATTTCTGCCTTGTTTTATATAAATTCCATGTTTGCCAAGTTCTAGTTCGTTAATGGAATTAATTTTTTTAAGAGGAGTTAAAACAGAAATTTCAATTTCAATACTGTCAAGTTCGGAGCTGTTAACTTGTGCAAACCGATTGTCGTGAACGGCAGATGAAATTGCCATATTTTGGATAATTTTATATAATGCGGTATCTTGAGAAAAACTTCCTATACAGCCTCTAAGTTTTCCGTTTTTGTGAAGTGTTACAAATGCCCCGCAATGAGTTTTTAAATTGTCTGAAAAATTATAGTTGGCAGAATCTTTACTGTTTTGTAAGTAACAACTTATTGAGTTTCGGGCTAGATTAAGTAATGTTTTTTTTTCGTCTTCAGAAAGCGAAAAAGAATTTTTGTCTTTTTCATTTGTTATTTGTTTGGAAATGGCAATTGCATGATATCCTACAACTTTTATTTTGTCACCATAAGGTGAATCGCCACTGTTTAAGTATTGAATTTCAGAGTATTTAAAGTCGGGATTGTTTTCTGTCACGTACATAAGTGTTAGCACAGATGTCCAACCACAAAGGCTCGTTACCAAACCACCGGTTTTTGCTTTTTTGTTATTTGCAATTGCCGTTACTAATTCGTTAGGGTTATTTGTTAAAATTGCCGAAGCGGTAGACATATCAGCTTTTTTAGCATCTGTGTATGATGGATAATGTGAGAAGTCGCTACTTATTACAAATAAATTTTTTGAATTAAAATAAGGTTTTAAAATCTCTGCAAGTTTTTTACAGTCAGCGGGATTATCGGTTCCTAAAACGATTGGAATAATTTGCAATTTTTTTCCAAATTTGTATTGTAAAAATGGTAGCTGAACTTCAATGGAATGTTCGGTAAAGTGTGGTTGAGGGTAGTTTTGTATAAAGTCACTATTTTCTTTAACAAGTTTGTTTGCTAATGTTGTATTTACCTTTACTTCTCCTAATGGGGTTTCGTAATTTCCGTCACAATATACAGAAATGCCATCAAAAAGCATAACATGGCTTGAGGCCAGAATAAAAACATTTTCGTAATCATTATTAATATCAATTTGATTAAATGCTGATGCAGCAACCTGTCCCGAAAAAACATAACCAGCATGAGGAGAAATAACTGCTATTGTGCTATTTGTTAAATTAGGTTTTGCGTTTGCAAAATATTTTTTTAATTCTTCTTGTAGTTCGGCTTTCTCTTCTGGGTAGAATTTACCCGCTACGTATGCTTTACGATTTTTCATAGTTGTATTTTCTTGCTGACCATTACAATGTAAAGTTATTATAATTGATAAAATTATAAAAGCGATACAATGGTAAAAGTTCATTTAAATGATATTTGTTTAGCGTAAGAGAGACTTCAAATATAATAAATTTTGTAATTTAAAGTCCTTTCTTCGTCATTCAAACTATTCGAAGCACTTTTCTCCCCTAAGATAAACGGGGATGGATTTCGAACTAGATCCTTCATTTCGTTTCACTCCATTCAGGATGACAAAACACGCGATACATTCAGAGCCATTTCTTCGTAAGGGTAAACTCTGCGATGAACAATATCACCAAATATAATCATACGTTTTAGTCTTTCAGAAAAAAGCGATGAACTTTATCACCTAAGGTAATCTAGTGTAGTTTATAGTTGAATTCGCTTTCTTTTTATAATTTTGGAAATTATATTAAAAACAACTTACCTTCGTTTATGAATTTTAAAAAATCATTATTTATTCTTTTAGCTGCAATTGCGGTGTATTTTTTAATGATTTTACATCATGGTTACGAATTGGGAAGAAGCGATCATGCTCAGGCGGCATATGGTTTTTACTTAAACGACAATTCGCTGTTTGCAAACGATTTTTACATTCAGTCGCTTGCTCACCAAACACCAAATGAAAGAACATTTTATGGTTATTTTATTTCTTTAGCAGGAAAAACTCTGCCTTTTTTAAGTTTTGTATTTCATTTTATTTTTTCAATTATTTTATTGTTAGGGATTAGAAAAATTGCTTCTAAGTTTATTCAAAGCGAATGGGTTAGGTGGTTAGCAATATTGGCTCTTTTTATTGGGTTTTATAATATTCATTTAGGAAGTAATGAACTTTACTATAATTCATTTATTCCAAGCTTGCCTGCAAAGGCAATAGGAGTGTGGGGATTATGGTGCTTTATAACTAAAAAATATTTTTTTAGTTCATTATTACTTTCACTTTCTTTATTGTTTCAGCCACTTGTTGGAGTTCAGTTGCTGGTGATTTGTACAACCGTATATTTTATTATAGCTATTACAAGAAAGAAAAAAATAGAATTTAAAAAATTATTGTATTTTGTTATGCCTGCAGTTATCATTACAGTGCCATTTATTCTTACTGCATTAATAAAGTTTAATAGTGCAAATGTGCCTGATAAGTATATTTTTGATGTGTTTTTCAATTTCCGCAATCCACATCATTTTATACCATCATATTTTCCTTTAAGGAATTATATAATTATTATTCCGTTATTTGGGTTAGCATTACTGTATTATAAAAAAAAGTTTTCTGAAATTATGTACTTTGTTTTTATAGTATTAATGGGATGTATTGTTTATTCCTTTTTTATTGAGGTATTGCACAATCAAGCAGTTGCTTCAACGCAGTGGTTTAAATCATCTATATGGGTTGAAATGCTTGCGGTAATTGCTTTGTTTGCAATTTTAGAAAAAACCATAAAACAAATAATTAAAACTAAATTTTTAAAATGGCAGAAATTATTTAATGTTGCGATAGTAATGTTTGTAATCATTGTTATTTCTTTATTTCCATATAAGTTACCGTGGAAAGTAAAGTATGATTTTGAACCCTATCTTTCAATTGATCCTGCTGTAGAAATTTCAAGAATTGCAAAAAACGAAACACCTGTTAATTCTTGCTTTGTTACTCCTATAGATTTTACAGAATTGAAGTTTCATGGACAACGAAGTACTTACGTTGATTATAAATTACCGGTTCATTCTAAAGCTGGAATTGTTGAATGGATGCAACGTGTAGCTCGTCTATATAGCATCGATTACAGGGGAAATGAAAGAGGTTTTGATGTAACTAAGAATGCAAATGAAAATTATAAATCCTTGACAGCACAAAATTTTATTGCTTTAAAGAAATTTGGCGTTACACATATTCTTACTGATGTTTGGCAAAAACTTCCTTTCGAAATAATGGGGAAAAACAGTGAATATATAATTTATAAAATTCCTTAATTACAAAAACAACTATGAGAATTGTTGCGACACCTAGAGATGCCATGCAGGGCAAAAAGACTTTTATTCCAACAAAATTAAAAGCGGAATATATAAATTGTTTATTAAAAGTTGGTTTTGACACAATTGATTTTGGCAGCTTTGTTTCGCCAAAAGCGATTCCTCAGTTAAGTGATACAGTTGAAGTTTTGAAAATGCTTGATTTGTCTGATACCAATACAAAGCTTTTAGCAATTGTTGGCAATTTAAAAGGAGCTCAAATCGGTTCATCTTTTGACGAAATAAGTTATTTTGGTTACCCTTTTTCAATTTCAAATACCTTTTTAAAACTAAATATTAATTCGAATGTTGACGGGGCTTTGGGAACTATTTCTGAAATGCAGAATCTCGTTTCAAAATCAAATAAAGAACTGGTAATTTATTTTTCAATGGCATTTGGAAATCCATATGGTGATGAACATAGCGATGAATTGGTAATTAAAGCAATTGAAAAATTGCAGAATATCGGAATTAAAACAATTAGCTTAGCTGACACATTGGGTGTTGGTGATAATACAGTTATTGCAAATTCATTTTCTCAGATTAAAAAGGAATTTCCAAAAATTGAACTTGGAATGCATTTACATGTTTCGCTTGAGGAGGCAAATGGAAAAATTGATGCTGCGTTCAAAGCTGGCTGTAGATATTTTGATGTTGCAATGCTTGGAATGGGCGGTTGCCCAATGTCGGCTCACAGCATGGTTGGAAATCTTAGCACAGAACAATTAATGGAATATTTAGAATATAATAATTTGGAAGTTCCATTAAAGAAAGAAAAACTCGAAGATGCCGTAATGAAAGCAATGCAAGTTTTTCAGTTTGATTAAAAAAAACCTTTACAATTCTCTTATTACTTCAATGGTTCTGCTAATCATTTCGGGACTAATATCCAAATGCGTAATTAATCTTATTTTAGTTTCAGAAATAGGCAAACAAAGTATGTTGTTTTCTTTTAATTTAGATTGAAGTGTTGCTGCTGAAAATCTGTTTTTTACTTCTAGGATTATAATATTTGTTTCAACTGGCCTAATGTTACTAATAAAATCTTTTTTAGAAAATTCTTCGGCTAAAAGTTTTGCATGTTTATGATCTTCTGTTAATCTTTCAACATTGTTTTCAAGTGCATATATTCCGGCAGCAGCAATATATCCTGCCTGTCGCATTCCACCTCCAAAAACTTTGCGAATTCGTCGCGCTTGTTTAATAAAATCTTTTTTTCCTAACAATATGCTGCCTATGGGTGCACCCAGGCCTTTACTTAAACAAACCGAAATACTGTCGAATATTTTTCCGTATTGTAAAGGTGATTCGTCTTTTGCAACCAAAGCATTCCATAGCCGTGCTCCATCTAAATGAAGTTTAATGTTATTGTCAAAGCAAAGTTCTTTTATTTTAAGCATTTCAGACATTTCGTAACAACTACCACCACCACGGTTACCAGTATTTTCAAGGCTAACCAGACTTGTTTTTGGCTTGTGAACATCATCAGGATTAATTGCTGCTTTAATCTGTTCGGCAGTAATATGTCCTCTTATTCCATCAATTGCATGAACCTGACAACCAGAATTAAATGCTATTCCACCACCCTCATAAATATAAACGTGACTAAGTTTTTCGCAAATAACTTCGTTACCTGGCTGGGTGTGACATTTAATGCCAATCTGGTTGCTCATTGTACCACTTGGACAATATAATGCTGCTTCCATTCCAAATTTTGCTGCAGTCATTTCTTCAAGTCTGTTTACCGTTGGATCTTCACAAAAAACATCATCGCCAACTTCTGCAGTAAACATTGCATTTAGCATTGCTGCAGTGGGTTTAGTAAAAGTATCAGAACGAAAATCTATAATCATAATTTTATTTTTTGCTTTCACAATTTTAAGCATTTAGTATTTTAGGTGCAAGTTTATCTTTATTTCTTATTTTGATTTTTCGTATCTTTATCTTGTAAAATTCACGAAATAAATGAAAACAGCTTCCATTAGCGAAATTAAAAAAGAATTATATTCACTTGACGAAAAGGAAGTGCTGGAGATTTGTTTGCGTGTTGCAAAGTATAAAAAAGATAATAAAGAGTTATTAAATTATCTTTTATTTGAAGCAAGTGATGAAGAAAGTTATATAAATACAGTTAAAGAAGAAATTGATAAACAATATACAGAAATAAATAAAAGCAATATTTATTTTGCAAAAAAAAGTCTACGAAAAATTTTAAGATTTACCAATATGCAAATTAAATATTCTGGTCTAAAACAAACAGAGGTTGAACTACTTATTCATTTTTGTAAGAAGCTTCGGAAATCGGGAATTGATATAAATAAAAGCACTGCGCTTGCAAATATTTATATTCGTCAGGTTCAAAAAATAAGAAAAGCATTAGCAACCCTTCATGAGGATTTACAACACGATTATGAAAGTGATATGAGGTTAATCGAATAATTAAAAAAAACAATAACATGAACAACAACGACATATTACGCCGTATTCGTTATACTTTCGATTTTAACGATACAAAAATGATAGAATTATTTGCATTGGCAGACCATTTGGTAACCAGGGCAGAAATAAGTGATTGGTTAAAAAAAGATGATGATCCGGCATATAAGGAGTTACAAGATGTTGAAATGGCAATTTTTTTGAATGGATTTATTAATGAGAAACGTGGAAAAAAAGAAGGTGTACAGCCAGAACCGGAAAAAAGATTGAATAATAACATTATACTACGAAAACTAAAAATCGCACTAAATCTTAAAGATGAAGATATTTTAGAAATCCTGATGTTAGCTGATTTAAGAATAAGTAAACACGAATTAAGTGCATTTTTTCGCAATCCAAATCAGGAACAATACAGACTCTGTAAAGATCAGGTTTTGCGTAATTTTTTGTTTGGGATGCAGAAAAAATATTTAGAAAAAAAGTGATGAAGCAGGTAGTTATAACTATACTGTTATTTGTTATTTCATTCTGTTCTTTTTCTCAGATAACAGATTCTTTGAAAAAGAGAATTGTTGTTTATGGAATAACGGCAGGAATAAATTATAGCAAATTTAATAAAGATAGTTTTAATTATAAGGCAGAACCTGTTTTGGGATTATTGGGAAAATATAAATTATCTGATAACATTAGATTAAAAGGAGCTGCATTGTTTTCTAGAAAAGGGTCAACATCAAAAACATCAAATATAAAACTTCAAAATAGTTATATTGATTTAAATTTTATTTCTCAATTCCGAATTGTTACAGATTTATTTGTTCATGCAGGAATAAGTTATTCTTATCTTTTGGCTTCCAAGAAAATTACCTATGACGGCGACAAATGGAATGGTGCTTCGAAATCAAACATTAACGGTTATTATTCTGAAGTAAATTTTTTAACAGGCCTTGAATTAAAATTACAAAAAAGGTGGAGCATAGAATTTTGTTATTACATTCCTTGTTCAAAAAACAATGTTCAAAATCTTAAATTATCATTAAATTATTATTTTAGCAATAAGAAATCAAAGGCTACAAGTAGCAGAATAATTTGCAGAAATATTTCAAAAGTACAGATTAACAATTTAAAAGATGGAATTTTATTAGTAAGAATAAATAATTCGGAAAAAGCTATAAATGATTTGTTAAGTGAAGATAAAAAACAAAAGGAGGATGAGAATAAGCAAATAATAACTGCTTTTAAAAAGAATTATTTGTTCAGTAAAGTCGTCTTTTTTAGTTCAAAAGACTCAGAAAAAATCTTAAAAAGAACATTTGAGAATATTTTTATTAACGAAAATCTCGAAATAGATAATAGTATAATTATTGACTCAACAAAGTCGATTTTTATTGCAGAATTTGGGGCATTAACCAGAGATTCGGTTAACTATTTAACTCATTATGGCTATGAACGAAATAAGCCGCTAAGCAAAAGAATAATAAAGGAAAATGATCTTTCGTCTTTTGGAAAGGAATTAATAACATTAATAATTAAAGACAATAAGTATAATCAACTAAATTCACCGTTTCCTTATTATACAAGAAATAAGGATTATTCATTTAATAATAACACCGAACAAATAAAAATTGATTCTGCTTCTATTCAGCTTTCTTTAAACAAAACTGTAGAAAAAATGAATTTAAAATTATTTGAGTTTTATAAAAAATCAAATAAAAAAAGCAATAGTAACTTATAACTAATAATTGTCAAAATTATTTACAAGAGCCAAAGCACTCGCTCGTTTCCAGCGAGTGAGTATTGGAAATAAAATCTAAAAAGCAGTTTCTAGGCTGTTTATAAGAGCGTCGTATTTGCCTTGTAATTCCGGTTTAGAGTTATTTATATTTAAGAATTCGGCATACATTTTTCCAACTTGTTTTGTGTCTAAGTTGTTGTCCATCCAGGGATAAAGTATAGTATCTTCCTTGTGAATGTGCTCGGTTAACAAGTTACAATAATTAATTAAATTGTTTTTCGCAATTAATGTGTTTCCGGTTTCTACAGCATTAAGCATTTTGGCAACGTAAGTACGCGACTGAACATGGTCGCTTATCATAACTTTAATAATATCTAAAGAAGAATCGAAATATTTAAATAAAATATCTTCTTCTTTTGAATGGTGGTATTTATCGGCATAATTTCTAATAAAGTCGGCAATGTCTTTAATTAGCTGTTTGTGTTCAGCAATTGATAAATCTAACTTTTCTTCAACTTTTGGTGCTAATGCGAGTACTCTTTTTATAAGAATATGCTCATTTACTAACATTCTTAATGGTGGCGACATTGCATTGTTTGTATTCTTTTTCTCTTGAGCAATTCTTGGAATCTCAAAACTCTCATTAGGATAAATTATTTTAAAAATTTGTGATATTAATTCTTTTTCGTTTTCTGCGTTTAAATTATGAATTCCAACCACATCCTTTAGTTTACAGGTGCCTAAACTACATGGTGCAC
Source organism: uncultured Bacteroidota bacterium (assembly GCA_903837285.1). Taxonomy (GTDB): domain Bacteria; phylum Bacteroidota; class Bacteroidia; order Bacteroidales; family GWA2-32-17; genus GWA2-32-17. The sequence goes on from CAILUD010000093.1 coordinate 26,702, forward strand.
AGCCAATTTCAAATTTATCCAATGCCTGTTGAATGCCATCAAATTCGTTAATTAAATCTTTAATGTTTGAGTTTAAGTATTTGTCAATTCTTGTATCCATGTTATTTTGTTATTTGTTTTAAAAGTAATGTCAACTATGATTATAAAATAGTCTCCCTATTGTCCCTCTTTTTTGAAGAGGGTAGGGAGATGAATAAAAAACAGGACTATTTTATAATCATAAATGGTTATAGTTAATTTTTTGAGACCCATTTTAATTTGCAAACAATCTCTTTTCCCGAAAGCAAGGTAATTATATTTATGCCAGACAAATCGGGAATTGAAATAGTTTTAGTTTCGTTAATTTTTCCAATATTTTGCGACCAGCAAATACGACCCAGCTCATCGGTTATTTGCAGTAAAATATTTTCGTAAATTTTATTTCCTGCATGAATAGTTAATGAATTTTCGTGTTGCGCTAAATATATATTGGAATTTGTTATGGTGTTAATGCCTAAAGCATTTAAAACGGTAATGTAATTATTTAAAGTTAACGTGTCGTTTGGACAAAGACCATTTGCAGCGATTAACGTGACAGAATAATTGCCACTTGCAGTGTAAATATGGTAAGGGTTTTGATCGGTTGAATTTGCGCCATCGCCGAAATTCCACAAGTAATTAGTTGCATTTTGTGAATTGTTAGAAAATAAAGCAAAAGCACTGGGAAGTTGAACTGTGGTTGTTTGTGAAGTGAATTGTGCTAATGGACGGGAATTTACTTCAACATAATCTTGAAGAAAAATTGTATCATTTCCATTTACTCCGTATGCTATTAATGTAACGTCATAAGTTCCGGGAGTGCTATAAATTGCAGTAGGATTTGTTAAAGTTGAAGTATTTAAATCGCTGCCGGGCAGTATCCAACTATAAGTTCCTGCGTGAACGCTGTTATTTGTAAAATTAATGTTTTCACCTGTACAGATTTGGTGATTTGTTGAAGTAAAACTTGCTGCCGCTTCAGGATAGAATGTCCAGCGCATTGCATCAAACGCAACCATTTCTCCATCAACTCCAGTTGAGTCGCCCAAATAAACATAGTTTCCCTGTCCCGCATGAAAAGGAAGAATTCCCAATTCAACCCACTGGTCTGAATATAATGATTGATTAACTACGATGACAGAATCACCGGTTTCTGAATGAATATGATAACGTGCACCAACAGCTGTTGCGCCATTTGACGGAATAAAAACCTCAACTTTATATTTTCCTGCCTGTGGTAAATTTGGTCCCCATGTTACATAACAAATATCAGGAGATGTTGCCATAGAGCCAGTCCACCACATGTGGCCGTTATACCCAACGTTATAATCTTTGAAATATCTTTGAATTGATCCGTTTAAAGAATTATTCATAAAAAAGCCATGATTATAATCTACATTATCAATAATGGTATCGTTATAAATTGGTTCTGTTGTTCTTGCTTTAACAGTCCAAGCAACTCCACCATGGGTTCCTGAAGCATCTAGGTTTTGATAGCCGTTGCTATATCCCGGCCAGTCGTAGTAAGAATCGTAACCATTGTTATTTGGATACCCTGGTAAGTTTTTATTTCCGTATGGGTCATTAAAAATTAAAGTATGTTGTGTAGATAAATAACCTGTGGTTAAAATTAAATGTCCAGATGTTGTAAGGTAATTACATATTGGGTGCACAAAATCAGCATCAATTTCGGTTATACTGTTTGCATATGTACACGATGTTGTCCAAAGTTGATTAGAAGTCATATAGTGATTTTCAATATATGCTTTCATTCTTGAATTTGGGCTATATGTACCTGTCCACATATAGCCATATCCACCATATGCAGTTGTTCCATATGCATCGGCAGTTTCCTGATAATAAATTTCGTTAAATCTGTAACGATCGGCAACATAAGAACCAAAATTATTAACGTGTGGATCCCATGTTTGACCATGATCAACCATTACTGGCCATGGCGGTAGCCGGTTATAATACGCAAATGCCATTGCAGCAGTTGTTGGTGCACACGAACCCCAGCCTTCGTGCCAGGTTGGGGTGTCGTATACCTGATTAACATAAGGTACAGTTCCCGGTACTTTAACAACTGCTTTAGTAGAATTTATATTAGTGTAAAATGTTATATCTAAAGGTAATTCTTTGGAATAAATTAATTCTGGAGTAATATGATTGCTAAGAGCTTTATTAAGTGTAGAATGATAAATACTCCTGGTTCCCTGAACTGTATAATAAACATCGTTTCCTAAGATAGAGGCAAACATTGCTCCTGGCATAGTTTCGAATTTATACTGAGTGATTTTAAAATCAATAGAAAGTTTAGCATAATTAATAGAAGAGGTTCCGTTTTCAGTATTTGAAGTATATAAAAATTCATTTTTATTTATCCATTGTAAATATCCTCCTTTACCAACAAGTAGAGTCTTTTTATCAGAAATATTCTGAATAAATAAATCTCCTGAAAGACTTGAAAAAACAATTAATTTATCGTCAGGTGAGAAAGATGGATAAATGTATCCATTAATGTTATCTGTAATTTGTTGAGATTTAGAAGTTGTTAAATCTGTTAAAAATAATTGATCGTTAATGTCATTTGTTATAAGAAAATTTCCATCAGCAGAAAGTGCTAAATAATTTGAATAACTTGTTAATACAGTGATTTTTGTTTCGTTTGTAGATTGTAAATAAAAAGCATCTGGAGTGCTGTAACCAAGCATTCCGTTTTTTGAGCTAACCGGTTGTGAGCATAATTGCTGAGGTTTGCAAAGAGGAGTGATGTTTCCGTTTGATAAATTAAGAACAGAAGGAGTTTGTTTTCCGTCCTCGTTAATTAATTTGAAAAGTACATTTTGTTTGTCAGGTGTTAATTTAATAAAACGACCACAACCCGGTGCTGTAATTAAAGTATTTAATTTGCCATCATTCAAAAGATAGATTGAAGATGCGTAATTATTTGTCATTACCAAACCGTATGGTGATGGCAAAAGATTAATAAAATATGTTTGTTCCTCATTGTAATATGCATCGTGTGGACGACTTTGCGAAATAACTTGTGAAATACTTAAAACAGCAAAACACATTAAAAATAAAATCTGTTTCATAGATGAATAGGTTTAATACAAATTTACGAAAAAACTGGAACTAAATGTTTAGAGACTTAAAAATTAAAGGGAGAATAATAAACTTTGAGTTCGGAGCATCTATCTTCCTTTTGTCATCTTGAGTGTATTGCGACTAAACGAAGGATCTAGTTAGTAATACTTAGATTCTAGAATAGATTCTTCACTTCGTTCTGAATGACATTTTATTTCCCTTTTGTCATCCAGAGTGAAGTGTAACGGAACGAAGGATCTGGTATGAATTTATATCAAACCAATATTCTTATAGTTTTTGTGCAAAAATTGTAGTCCATAATAAATGCCGTTTTGTGCAATCAATATTTTTATAGCCGGCTTGTTTTAGCCAATTGGTGTGATTTTCTAAAGTAGAATGGAAGTCGTGATCTTTTTGGTGTTGCATCCACATATTCCATTCATCGTCATTTGAACCCTTACTGAATGCATGTTTTTTCCATTCGGAAATATATTTCAAATAAATTTCATTTGTTTCGGCACAAAATTGATCGCAAAATGAAAGTATTCCGCCAGTTGTTTGATATTGGAATAATTTGCCGAATAATTTTTGTTTTTCAATATCATTAATATGATGAATAGAAATGCTTGAAACAATCAAATCAAAACTGTTTTCGGCAAAATAAATCTCCTTAAAATTCGAATTAACATAGTTAACCGGAAAATTTATTTGCAATTTACTTTCTTCAATACATTCTTGCGAAATATCAACAGCCGTAATTTTTGCTGAAGGGAATTTTTTAACAATAAGTTTTGTGAGATTACCTGTTCCGCTTCCTAATTCTAAAATGTTTTTTGGAACGAAATTATCTGGTAAAAACAGAAAAAGAGATTCAAGCATTTCATCATAAAAAGGTACGCAGCGTTTTACCGATTCTGTATATTGTTTGCTAAATGAATTATAGAAGTCAACAACATTTTCTGGTTTTGAGTTTTCCATAAGTTTATTTTTGTTGCAAAGCAATTTCTTTTAACAACTTGGCAGTAATTTTGGTGGTGTTATAATCTTTTTGAAGTAATTCAAAAGGGATAACAAATTTACAATCTTCACGAAAACGGCTGCACCCATAAGCCGAGTTACCTTTTAACATTTGCCCTTTACCGCATTTCGGACAAGTGAAAGGTTTTTTTTCTTTTATCTTTTTTTCTTTCTTTTCGCTGGTTTCTTCAATAAATTTGGGGTTAAAGTTGGAGTCAAATTCAAGATAACCATCTGCTTTTTTATCATTAATAGTAAAACCTTTGATGTTTGCCGTTTTACCTTTTCCTATAAGTGAATAAATTTGTTTTTCATTCAATGTTTTTCCAAAAATTGTAAACTCAATTTTAAAATTGCAACCCGATTTAAATTCGGCACAACCATAAGCTGTTTTGCCTTTTAAAATTTTTCCTTTTTTGCATTTTGGACAAACAGTATTTTGGTTAGGGTCTTCTTCTTTTTTTGATTTTACTTCTTTTTCTGTTTTAGTCTCTTTTTTTTCTTCTTCGATGACAATAGTTTTTCTGTTTTCTTTTTTTACCTCAGCAACCAAATCGGTTACCATTTGCTTCATTTCGTCGAGAAATACCTTTACTTCGTATTCTCCACGCTCAATCTGACGAAGCTTTTTTTCCCATATTCCGGTAAGCTCAACCGATTTTAATAATTCATTATGAATAGATTGAATAAGTTGAATACCGGTAATACTTGGAACCAGATTTTTATTTTGCCGACTTACATATTTGCGTTTAAAAAGAGTTTCAATAATATTTGCACGTGTTGATGGCCGACCAATGCCATTTTCTTTCATTAAATCCCGTAATTCTTCATCGTCAACCTGTTTTCCTGCAGTTTCCATTGCTCTTAACAAAGTTGCTTCGGTAAATAATTTTGGTGGCTGAGTTTGTTTTTCAAGTATATCTGGCTCGTGTGGACCTTTTTCACCTTTCTCAAAAGTTGGCATTATCTGACCATCATCTTCTGAAACATCTTCGTCTTTTTCTTTTTTGGGATATAAAACCCTCCAGCCATCTTCTAAAATTATTTTTCCTGTTGCCTTAAATTCAAATTCAGCAACTTGACCTAAAACTGTTGTGTTTGAAACTATACAATCCGGATAAAAAGCTGCAATAAAACGCCTTGCAATAGTATCATAAACTTGTTTTTCTTCGTGAATTAGTCCGGCTGGATTTTCACCGGTAGGAATTATAGCATGGTGATCAGTAATTTTTTTGTCGTCGAAAACTTTTTTGCTTTTGCGAATGGGTTTTTCTAATAATGGCTCTGTGAAATTTGCATAAGGCTTCATTTTATTTAAAATATCCTTAATTTTCGGATAAACATCGTTAGGCAAATAACTGGTATCAACTCTCGGATATGTTACTAATTTTCTCTCGTAAAGTTTTTGAATGTATTTTAATGTTTCATCAGCGGTAAAACTGAATCTTTTATTGCATTCAACTTGTAGCGATGTAAGGTCAAATAATTTTGGTGGATGTTCTTCTCCTTTTTTCTTGGTAAAAGAAGTAATTTCAAATTCTTTGACTTTAATTTCTTCAATAATTTTCGAAACGTCTTCTTTTGAATTGAAACGACCTTCGGTATAATTAAACAATACATTTCTATATGTTGTTTTTAATTCCCAAAAAGTTTCCGAGGTAAAATTTTGAATTTCGTTATATCTGTTTACAATTAAAGCTAATGTAGGTGTTTGAACTCTTCCAATAGATAAAACTCCTTTTCCGTCTGCAAATTTTAAAGTATATAAACGACTTGCATTCATTCCCAACAACCAATCGCCAATTGCCCTAGCGTTTCCAGCGGCATATAGTAAATCAAAGTCTTTTCCGTCTTTTAGTTTTTGAAATCCTTCTTTTATTGCTTCATCGGTAAGTGATGAAATCCAAAGGCGTTTTAATGGTTTTGTGCAATTTGCTTTTGATAAAACCCAGCGTTGAATAAGTTCACCTTCAATTCCGGCATCACCACAGTTTATTACTTCTTCGCAGCTTTCTACTAATTTTTGTATAGTGTTGAATTGTTTTTCTACACCCTGGTTATCAATTAATTTAATCCCAAAACGTGGAGGAATAATTGGTAAGCATTCTAATCGCCATGCTTTCCATACCGGAGCATAATCGTCAGGGTTTTTTAATGTACAAAGATGTCCAAATGTCCAGCTTACCTGATATCCGTTACCTTCAAAATAACCATCTTTTCTCGAATTTGCACCTAAAATACGGGCAATTTCTTTTGCTACACTTGGTTTTTCGGCTATACAGAGTTTCATTTTGAAAATTTGCGTCAAATATTATTTCATTCTCTGCAAATATAATGATTCTACTTTTGTTTAGGTTTTTTCTAATTGTGAAGAAAAGAAATATACTACCCAGATTTTCAAGCGTGTAATATTTATTAGAAATAAAAAATCCCCATATTTAAAATACAGGGATTTATATTCTTTTTCTGTTGTCTCGCAGGGACTCGAACCCCAACTAACAGATCCAGAGACTGTTGTGCTACCATTACACAACGAGACAATTTAAACAAGAGAGTTGTCCGACCAGGATTCGAACCTGAACTAACAGAATCAAAATCTGTTGTGCTACCTTTACACCATCGAACAATTTTAAAAAGAACCTAAAATCGGAGCGCAAAGTTATAAATTTTTGAAAAGTATAATAAAATATTTTTGTTTTTTTAAGTAAAAATTAAATTCTGCACCGGAAAATTATCTTAATTTCGTGCCTCTAAACAAGTAACGAATATTTAAAAACATCAATATCAGCTTTATGAGATTTAAACTATGGAATAACATTTTTGGCTGGGTAGCCTTTATTATTTCTGCCACTGTTTATTTAATGACGATTGAACCAACAGCCAGTTTTTGGGATTGTGGTGAGTTCATCGCTTCAGCATTTAAATTTGAAGTAGGACATCCGCCTGGAGATCCGACTTATATGCTTTTTGCCAGATTCTTTTCGCTTTTTGCATCAGATAATACTCAGGTTGCAATGATGGTAAATGCAATGTCGGGAATATTTTCTGCGCTTACTGTTTTATTGCTTTTTTGGACCATTACATATTTTGCAAAGAAAATGTTGGTAAAAGATGGCGAAATGACATTAGGGCAACTTATAGCAATTATTGGTAGTGGTTTGGTTGGATCTTTAGCGTTTACTTTTTCGGATACTTTCTGGTTTTCGGCTGTTGAAGGCGAAGTTTATGCTTCATCTTCATTGTTTACAGCTCTTGTTTTTTGGCTAATTGCAAAATGGGATGCTGTTGCTGATGAGAAATTTTCAAACAGATGGATAGTTTTAATCGCCTTTGTTATGGGATTATCAATTGGAGTCCATTTATTGAACTTACTTGCTATTCCTGCAATTGTATTTCTTGTTTATTTCCGCAAATTTAAAACAACAAAAAAAGGAATTTTATATTCTTCATTAATTTCTGTTATTGCTCTTGTTGCAATAATGTATGGAATAGTTCAGGGTATTTTTAAAGTTGCATCATGGTTTGAATTACTTTTTGTAAATGGCATGAGCTTACCTTTTAACTCTGGATTATTATTCTTTGTATTTCTTTTAGTTGTTTTAATTTTCTTAGGAATTTATGTTACAACCAGAGAGGTCTCAAACATATTTAGATCAACAGTAATTACTCTATTGCTTTTCTTTACAGGTATTCCATTAATGATTGATTCTGTTTTGTTCTGGATTATTTTTCTTCCAGGGGTTTGGGCAGCAATTTATTATATTAAGAGTTTAAAACCTGTTTTAAATACTCTCGTGCTTTGTGTAGCAATGATTATTTTAGGATACTCGACTTTTGCAATTGTTCTTATCAGATCAAATGCAAATCCTCCGCTTGATGAAAATAATCCTGAAAATGTTTTTTCTCTTATCTCTTATTTAAATCGTGAGCAATATGGCGATCGTCCATTATTTTATGGACAAACATTTGTAACTCCATTAGATAGTAAGGAGAGATATATTACTGGAGATCCAGTTTATATTCAAAAAGACGGAAAATATTTAGAAATTGACCATAAACAAAAACCAAATTACGACAGTCAGTTTTGCATGCTTTTTCCTCGTATGCATAGCTCCGACCCAAACCATGTGAGTGCATATAAAACATGGAGTAATTTTAAAGGAACTCCAGTTAATTCTGTTACGGAGGATGGCACTGTGCAAAAAATTTACAAACCTACTTTTGTCGAGAATATAAAGTTCTTTGTTAAATATCAGATTGGTTTTATGTACTTCAGATATTTTATGTGGAATTTTGCAGGCAGACAAAATGATATTCAAGGACATGGAAGTATTATTAATGGAAACTGGATTTCTGGTATTTCTGCTCTTGACGAAGCCAGGCTTGGTCCACAAGACAATCTTCCAGAGGCATTAGGCAATAATAAAGCGAAAAATGCATATTTTTTCTTGCCTTTAATACTCGGTTTAATAGGAATGTATTTTCATTATTTAAAAGATTCTAAAGGTTTTGTAATAGTTGCTTTAATGTTCTTTTTTACAGGACTGGCAATTGTAATATATTTAAATCAAACACCTTACCAGCCTCGTGAGCGAGATTATGCCTATGTCGGATCTTTTTATGCGTTTACAATTTGGATAGGACTTGGAGTTGCCGCACTTTATCAGCTGTTAAGCAAAAGAATGCCGGCAGTATTAACGGCTGGTGCAATAACCGTTGTTTGTCTATCAGTTCCAGCTGTAATGGCAAATGAAAACTGGGACGATCATGATCGTTCTAATTGTTATTCTGCTCGCGATTTTGCAAAAAATTATTTAGAATCATGTGAGCCTAATGCAATTTTATTTACAAATGGCGATAACGATACTTTCCCTCTTTGGTACGCCCAGGAAGTTGAAGGTGTTAGAACAGATGTACGTGTTGTCAATTTAAGTTTGTTAAATACTGATTGGTATATTGAGCAGATGAAATGGAAGGCTTATAAATCTGAACCATTGCCAATATCTTTTACTTATGATCAGATTGCAGGAGAAAGAAGAGTTTATGTTCCTGTTCAGGACCAAATTAAAAATGCAGTTGATATTGGTAAAATAATTGAATTTGTAAAAAGTGACCAACGACAAGCAAAACTTCAAGTATCACAAACTGAATGGATGAATTATGTTCCATCAAAACAATTTAGTTTTAAAGTTGATACAATAAAAGTTTTACAGAACAAAACCATTAAGCCGTCAATGGCAAGCCAGATGGTGTCTTCTATAGATTGGACAATTACTAAAAACTATTTGTATAAATCGGAATTAACAATACTTGATCTTTTGGCTAATAACAAATGGGATAGGCCAATTAATTTTGCAATAACCGTAGGTGGCGATAGCTATATGAATCTTGATGACTATTTCCGTTTAGATGGATTGGCATATCGATTAACTCCAGTTAAAGCAAATAACAAAGATGGTCAGACCGGTTGGATTGATACCGATATTCTTTATAATAATTTAATGAATAAATTTGTTTGGGGTGGCATTAATCGTAAAGATGTTTATTTGAATGAAAACAATTTGCGAATGACAATGAACTTCCGTAACAACTTTGCTCGTTTAGCTTCTGCGTTAATTGACGAAGGAAAACGTGATTCTGCTGTAAAAGTTTTAGACAGATGCATGGAAATAATGCCTGCCGAAACTGTTCCTTATAATGTTTTTGTTTTAGGTGTTGCAGAAGCTTATTATCGCGCAGGCGAGATGGCAAAAGCTACAGCTATTATGGAGAAAATGAAAAAAATGACAGAAGGCGAATTAGATTATTATTTGTCACTTGATAAGGAATATACCGATATGGTTGAAAACGAAACCAAGAGGGCAATGTCTATAATGCAAGAATTGCAAAGACTTACAAAAACATACAAGCAAGACGAAATGTCGAAGAAAATAGAAGACAAGTTTAAAATTTATTACGAAAAATTTGTAACTCTTTTTAATATTCAACAATAATCTTGTTTAAGATTTTAGTTAAAGATGAAGTCGATAACTGAAAAACAAATTTTTTTAACTTTTGACGACGGACCAACACCCGAGATAACAACTCGGGTGTTGTTGTTGTTAAAGGAGTTTAATGCAAAGGCAACTTTTTTTTGTTTGGGTAAAAATGTTGAATCGTTTCCAGATATTTTTAATGAAATAATTAAACAAGGGCACTCTGTTGGAAATCATTCGTATTCTCATCGTAATGGATGGAAAAGTGCAAATAAAATTTATACCGATGATGTTAAAAAAGCAGCACAATTTGTAAAATCTAAATTGTTTCGTCCGCCTTACGGTAAAATATCGCCTTTGCAATGGCTTGCTCTCAGAAAAGAGTATAAAATTATTGCATGGACCTGTTTAAGCAAAGATTACGAAGTAAAAGAATCGGCTAAAAAGATTTTAAACAGAATAATAAAAGCTACTCGCCCGGGTGCTGTTTTGGTTTTTCATGATAGCAAAAAGGCTTGGAATAATCTTGAAAAAGTATTGCCAGAATATTTAGAATATTTAAAATCACAAAAGTATAACTGTTTGCCTATTAAAATTTAAATTTTTTGTTATACTAAAATGATTTATATATTAGTAAAATAAATGGAGTCATGTTGAGGCTCTCGAAATAGGTGTGAGGGGTTGTGGGAAAATCCTTCGAGAACCTCAGGATGACCGCGAGTAGTGATACTGCAAATTGGACCAAGTATTTTTCCATATGTTATAAGTTGAACGGTTTTTTATAAAAAATTTTGAAAAAAATAATTTTTTTTCTGTGCTGTGTTACTGGAATTGTTTTGATATTTGTTATTATTCCTTCAAATACTTTACACCCAATAACGATTAGTGTTGACAGCATTGATGTGGTTAAGGTTTTTAGAATTGCTAAACCTCAAAAGCAAGAAAGAATAGAAATAATTATTGGGACATATTTGGGTACGCCAGAAAGAAATTTTTACGGAACAAATCCACCCCAAAATCTTGATATTAACTGGACATTAAATATTGGTTCGGGTTATACAAGGGTAGGTCGCGATAATTTAGCCTGGAGTGGTGCCGGGTGGACCGGGCAACCATTATTGGTATTAGAAGATAAGATTCCATATTTAATTCATGGTGCATTTGATTATAATTTGAGAAAAATTAATGCAATTACCGGAGAAGAAGTATGGCGATATGCATTTGATGATATTATAAAAGGAACCGGAAGTTTGTGGTATAATCCAGACGGAGATTCAATCGATAAATATGTAATAATGCAGGGAAGCAGGCAAGGCAATAATGTGTCTTTTGTTGTACCAATGGTTCCCAGTTTTAGAGCCGTTTCATTCTTATCGGGAAAAGAATTGTGGAGAATGAATAGTAAGCTTACTTCAAGTTATAGTAGGGATGTTGACGCCTCTTCGATAGTTGTTAACGACACAGCCTACATTGGTTTAGAAAATGGAATATTTAAAGTTTTTAGTCCCGATCCAAAACTGGCGAAGGATACCAATAATTTTAAATATCCAAAAACTTATAATGAAATATCACTTTATTCTAAAGCCGATCAAATATTACATGGTGGAAATCTTGTTACCGAGGCTTCACCTGCAAAACTTGGAAATAGAATATACATTGCATCGGGTTCGGGACATGTTTTTGGGTATAACATTAAAACAGGAAAAATTGATTGGGACTTTTTTACCGGCTCCGATCTTGATGGAACACCTGTTGTTACCGATGACAGCTGCATTATTGTAACAGTAGAAAAACAATATATTAAAGGCAAGGGTGGGGTTTTTAAATTAAATCCAGTAAAACCGGCAGAAGAGTCGGTTGTTTGGTATTTTCCAACTGAAAATTGTAGTTTTTTTTCGTGGCAGGGTGGAGTTGTCGGTTCTGCAGCTATTAATGATAAGTCTAGAAGAAATGAAAACGAACCATATTTATCGGCATTTATCGGCATTGATGGCTTTCTGTACGTTGTTAATCATAATAAAATTGATAGTACTACAAAAGTTAAGGGTCCCGATAATAAAACAGAATATTATTCTCCCGAGTTAGTTTTTAAATATAAAACAGGTCCTTCAATTGCAACACCGTTGATAATTGAAGATAAGTTGATAGTGCCAGCTTATAGCGGAATTTATCTTTTTTCACAAGACGAAACAGATTCGTACAAATTGTTAGAATATCGAAATATTGGCTGCGTTGAGTCAACACCAATTGTTTATAATGGTAATGTTTTTATTTCATCAAGAAATGGTTTGCTATATTGTTTGGGGTCGAAAGAGATTACAGCACATGATAAATTATACAAAGTAATAAGTCTTAATGTAAAAGTAAATGCCAACAAGGCATATGATCTTTTGTCGAAACATAAACTTGTAGCTGATGTTGTAACAAAACAAAAAGAAATTAAAAAAAGCATAAAAACAATTCCTGTAAAAGTTGAAATTAAAAAGGAAGTAATTAAAGAAAATATAATAAAAGTTGTTGAAGAAAGAGGTAATTACTACGTTATTAGAGGGTCGTTTAAAAGCAAAGAAAATGCAGAAAGATTTGCAATAAATTTAAAGCAAAAAGGATATTTTTCTGAAATTGCAGATATTAGAAATGGATTGTATTTGGTTAGTTGTGGCTCATATAAGATAGAAGAGCAAGCAAAATCGGCAGTTAGTAGTGTTAAAGCAAGCGGGGGAGATGCCTGGATTTATATAAAACAGGAATAATACCAAATAGAATTATAAATGATATAAGATTTAAGAAAAACAATCAATAAATATTAAATTTGTATTTTTGAAAAAATTTTGGCTACAATTTATACATATACAGCTTTTGGTTTAACCTTTTCTTCAGAAATTGAGATTCCTGAATTTTTGCCAACCACAGGTGAATCTCAGGTTTTAATTACCTTAGGAAATGTTCCCGAGAATATTGAAGGTAATTCAACGGAAGGATTTAGGTTTCAAATATCCAAAAATGAATTTATAATCCGGTTTAAGCCATGGGTTTCTTTTTATGTCTGTAATGGAAATAGTATAATTATTCAACCCGAAAAAGATGCCGACGAAAGAGACGTTAGAGTCTTTTTAATAAGTTCTGTTATAGCAATACTTCTTCATCAGCGCGGATGGATGCCATTACACGCAAGTGGAATCAAAGTAAATAATAAAGCAGTACTTTTTTCTGCAAATTCTGGAATTGGAAAATCAACTATTTCGCTTGCCTTAAATCGCAAATTTGGTTATCCATTAATTGCCGATGATATTACAATAATATCTGAAAAAGAAGGAAAGCCAATAGTGCATTCATCTTTTCCTTCGGCTAAGTTATGGCAAGAGAGTATTGATTTATTAGGAATTTCTAATGAGGGATTAAATTATATCAGAAAAGACGTTTTTAAATATAGATACGATAATCGCCCCGATTTTTTTAATGGCATATTAGAACCGTTTATTGTTTTTGTGTTAGAAAATTCTGACAATGAAAAAGTTGAAATAAGTGAAGTTAAAGGCATAGAAAAGTTTAATGTTTTAAGAATTCATATTTTTAGGTTACGAATGGTTAACGAGTTGTATGCAACAGAACTTTTTAAACTTATTTCTATTTTGTTAAATACTGCAAAATGTTTTAAAATATCTCGACCTAAAAACGGAAATACTCTTGATGAACTTTGTTCGATTGTTCAATCAATAATAACAAAATGAAAAAGAATATAGTTTGGCTGGCCTCTTATCCTAAATCTGGTAATACCTGGTGTAGGATATTTTTGTCGAACTATTTAAACAAAACAAATGAACCTGCAAATATTAATAAATTAGATATTGGTGCAATTTTTAGTAGCCGCAGTATTATTGAAGAAAACACAGGCTATGACATTTCTGAATTAACTGCTAATGAATGTGATGAATTAAGGAGTTTTGCGTTTTCAAAATGGTCAGAAAATTACGGTGATAATGCCTTTTTAAAAACGCATGATGCTTATTTAGCTTTACCTAATGGCGAAAACATGTTTCCTGTTGAATCAACAAAAGCTGCAATTTGTTTTGTCAGAAATCCTTTAGATGTTGCTGTTTCGTTTGCTAATCATATGGCAACTACTCCAGAAAAAACCGTCGATAAAATGTCCGATTCTGACTTTTGTTTGGCAGCAAGCACAAAAAAATATAATCAACAGGTCCGCCAAAGATTGCTTACATGGAGTGGCCATATAAACAGTTGGACATTACAAAAGGATTTTCCTGTTTTAACTGTTCGTTACGAAGACATGCTTGAAAATCCATCTCGGGAATTTCTGTCAATTTTAGACTTTTTGAAAATGCCAATAGATTTAGACAAATTAACAAAAGCCATTAATAACAGTAGTTTCGAAACAATAAAAAAAATCGAAAAAGAAATTGGTTTTAAAGAGAAACCAGCGAAATGCGAAACGTTTTTTAAAGTAGGTAAAAGCGGTTATTATAAAAATATTTTATCGGAGGGATCAATAAAGAAAATAATAAATGATCAGACTGATTGCATGAAAAATATAATTATCTTTCAGAATCAGGGGAATTAATAATATAAATATATGATTAACGAAAATATTAAATTTGTAAGAAAAAAAGAATTACTTTCCAGTAGAATGGATAATGAAATTGTTATGATGCATCCCGAAAGTGGAAAGTATTTTGCGTTAAATCCCGTTGCATCACGTATTTGGGAGCTTTTAGAAGAACCTAATAGTATTAATGATTTGGTTGAAAAACTTTTAAGAGAATTTGATGTTACCCAAGAATTATGTAAAACAGAGGTTACGGTTTTTGTTGGTGAGATAATTGAAAAAAAACTTATTGATAAAAGCGAATGAGATTAGCTTTTCATAAAATATTTACTGTTTCTTCAATTGAGCGAAATCTCTTTTTTGAAGCATGGATAATCTCTTTTTTTGCAAGATTAAAACTAATATTTACACCATTTAGAATTTATTCAAAAAGGCTGGGAAAACATAATTTTTTACCAGTCGACGAAATTAAATATGATAACGAATTAGTTTTAATGATTAAACAATCAATAAAGCGTGCAGTTGTTTATTCTGTATGGAGAAACAAATGCTTAGAACAATCGGTAACAGCAAAAAAAATGTTAAAAAAACGAGGAATTATTTCCACAATATATTTTGGTGTCAGAAAAATTAACAACGAGCTGGAGGCTCATGCATGGGTAAAAATTGGTGATTCTTTTGTTGTTGGAGAAAGAAACCACGAAACATTTACAGTTGTTGCGTATTATACCTAAAAAGCAAGGGTTCTGTATTACACTTGGGAGATTAGCCTGATTTATAGTTAATTAACAATTCAAATAAATGGGGTCATGTTGAGGCTCTCGAAACATGTGCGAGGGTTTGTGGGCAAATCCTTCGAGAACCTCAGGGTGACTTTGTGTGTTCTGTTAATAAATTGGACTAACTATTATTTTAATATGATATAATAAGTAGTTCTTTTTATTTCGAATTTGCAAAATAACAAATAATAAGGTATTACTCTTTGTTTTTACTCGCAACATCTAAAACAGCCATTGTTAGTCTGCTTGTGCAAACAAGTTTTCCCTGGTCATTTGTTATATCAATTCTCCAGACATGAGTTTTTTTACCCAGATGAATTGGTTTTGCTTCGGCATAAATATACCCGCTTTTAACCGGTCGTAAATGGCTAGCGTTAATATCCAAACCAACGCAAAAATATTTTTCTTTATCAACAATCATGTTAGATGCAATGCTCCCAAGTGTTTCTGCTAATGCAGCAGAAGCACCACCGTGCAAAATACCCATTGATTGCTTGGTTTTATTGTTTACCTCCATTCTGCATTTCAAAGAGTCATCAGTAATTTCAGTAAGTTCAATACCGATAGTTTCTGCAAGCGTATTTTCAATTAGGCATTGCAGCTCTTTAACAGAAACAGGTTTATGCCAAATGCTCATAATTTAATTAATTAAAAGCTTAAACCCTTTTCCGTGAACGTTAATAATTTCAATTGATTCGTCATCTTTTAAATGCTTACGTAGCTTTGTTATATAAACGTCCATACTTCTAGCATTAAAATATGTGTCATCAAGCCATATTTTTTTTAATGCATAATTACGATCAAGAACGCCATTAGTATGTTGACATAACAAAAGTAATAAATCAGCTTCTTTTGTTGTAAGTTTTATAGATTTACTGCCAATTTGTAAAGTTTGTTTATTCGATTCGAATAAATATTTTCCAAGTGTAAATGCCGTTTGGTCCTGATTTATTGAGCCTTTTGTTCTGCGAAGCACAGCTTCAATTCTGAATAAAAGCTCTTCCATGCTAAATGGTTTTGTAATATAATCGTCGGCACCAATTTTAAAACCTTCCACAACGTCTTCTTTCATTGCTTTAGCAGTAAGAAAAATTATTGGAACTTCAGAATCAATTACTCTTATATCCTGAGCTAATGTAAATCCGTCTTTAATAGGCATCATTACGTCAAGTAAACAAATATCGTATTTGTTGTTTTTAAATCCTTTAAGGGCAATTTCACCATTTGCAAACAAATCGGTGTCATAACCTTTAACGGTCATGTATTCTTTTAGTAAATGACCTAAATTCTGGTCGTCTTCTGCTATAAGTACTTTTGCTTTAATGTCTTTCATGTGATTGTTTTTTATTTAT
>CAILUD010000094.1 GCA_903837285.1 uncultured Bacteroidota bacterium
ACTTCACTTAATATGATTTTACTCGCACTGGGAATTATTTACTACAGTGAGAAAAAATCTGAATCTAAACTTTCAACTATAGAGTGGTGGCTTCTTTCAATTGGCTCTTTAATTGTAGTTGGAGGTTTTATGCAGGAATTTTTAGCATACTTACTTCAATACTTTTCATGGTTTCAACTAATAACAAGGCTATTTAGTCACGATGTTTTGATACTTTCAATGAAATTTGTTCCTGTAGATTTTCCATGGTTAATATACGGCATAGGACAAGTATTAATCTTTTTAACAACTGTTTTTTATATTTTTAGAAATCTAAAAAAGTGAACATTTTTTATTCATTAATTAAGCCTAATTGATTTTTTTCATCAGTTAGGCTTTTGTTGTTTAAAAGATGATGCCTTAATTTACCTATTCGTTTATATTTTAATCAGTTTCGTTGATTAGATTTATTGTATTCTAAGCTAAAATGTATTTTTATAAAATTATGTCATAAAATATGATTTTTTAATAATCTAAATTGATGTAAAAAACTTAGAAATGCTATCTTTGCCAACAGTATAAATTTTTGAAGTAAATATTTATTTTATGAAAAACAGAAAATTCATCTTTACACTTATAGTTTCATTATTTGTTTTTAGCTTGGCTAATGCTCAATTTGAAACTCAATGGCGCGGCATAAATCGTGATGGTGTTTATAACGAAACCGGTTTAATTAAACAATGGCCTGCTGATGGACCAAAGATTTTGTGGCATTTTGATGATTTAGGTAAAGGTTTTGCTTCAGCTGTTATTGATAAAGATAAAATTATTACTTGTGGAATGATTGATACCACAGGTTATGTTTTTGCTTTAGATTTAAAAGGAAATTTACTTTGGAAAACACCATATGGAAGAGAATGGGCTGAATCTTGGCCGGGTTGTCGTTCAACGCCAACTGTATTCGATAATAAAATTTATGTTAATAGTAGTTATGGTGTAGCTGTTTGTCTTGATGAAACCATTGGAAAAATTCTGTGGACTATTGATATGGCAAAGATATTTGGTGCTAAACCCCCTAAATGGGGAATTGTTGAATCGCCATTAATTGTTGATGATAAAGTTATTTTTTCAGCTGGAGGAAAAGAAAGCAATATTGTAGCTTTGAACAGAATTGATGGAAAAACAATATGGGTTTCTCCGGGTGTTGGTGAATTAACTGCATATTGTTCTCCACTTTTAATTAATCATAAAGGCAAAAAAATAATTTGCACTCTTACTGAAAGTACAGTACTTGGAATTGAGCCAGAAACTGGAAAGGTTTTGTGGACATACCCTAAAAAGAACAAATGGTCGGTACATGCAAATACCCCGCTTTATCATGATGGACAAATTTATGTTGTTAGCGGTTATGGTTCAGGTGGCATTATGTTAAAGCTTGCTGATGATGGAAATTCAGTAACCGAATTATGGTCAAATACTACTTTGGATAACCAGATGGGTGGAGTGGTTTTAATTGATAATCATTTATACGGTTCTGGTCAGGATAATAAATCGTGGCAATGCATTGACTGGCAAACAGGAATTATGAAATATCAGACTGATGCTTTAGGTAAAGGAGTTACAATTGCTAATGATGGCTTGCTTTATTGCTATAGTGATAAGGGTGACTTTGCTTTGTTGAAGCCTACTGAAAATTCTTTTGAAATTATAAGTAGAATCAAAATTACTTTGGGTGCAGATTATCATTGGGCACATCCTGTAATTAAAAATGGCATATTATATATGCGTCACGGTAATGTGTTGATAGCTTATTCTTTAGCGGCTCAATAATTTCAAATGTTTGGGAAGAATTTGCCAAGATTTTTAATAATTCTTCTTGCTTTAATAAGCATTACTGTTTTTGTATTATGGTTTGTTCATGATCCTGTAAAAAATTTAACAACTAGTATTCCTGGATTAGATAATAGACTACCAAGATCTGCTGATACAAATAATATTGTGAAAATTGGTGAGAAATTTACTTTGTTGAAGGAATATTCTTCAACGCTGACAGGTAAATGGCCGCATTTTCGTGGTGCCGATTTCGATAATATTAACAAAGAAAACATAAAGCTTATTGATAATTTCGGAAAAGATGGACCTAAAATAATTTGGAAATTAGATATGGGCGAAGGTCATGCTGCTGCTGCAATATTTAATGGAAAAGTTTATGTGTTGGATTATAATGAAGCTAAAAAATCAGATGTTTTAAAATGTTTATCGCTTGAAACAGGTGAAGAACTTTGGAGAAGGTTTTATGCTGTTCATATAAAACGTAATCATGGAATTTCAAGAACAATTCCTGCTGTAAACGATAAATATATTGTTACTATTGGTCCAAAGGGACATGTAATGTGTGTTAGTACTTTAAATGGTGATTTGTTATGGGGCATTGATTTGGAAAGAGAATATAAAACTGAAATCCCATTTTGGAACACCGGTCAATGTCCGTTTATTGATAATGATGTAGCTGTAATAGCCACAGGTGGAGATGCCATTATGATTGGTGTTGATTGTGCCACTGGAAAAGTTCTATGGAAAACTCCTAATCCTGATAAGTGGAAAATGTCACACTCTTCAATAATGCCAATGACTTTTGGCGGAAAGAAAATGTATGTATATTCTGCTATTGGTGGTGTCTGCGGAATTTCTGCAGAAGGAAGTGATGTAGGTAAATTGTTATGGAAAACTACAGAGTTTGGACCAAATGTAGTTGCTCCTTCGCCAGTAATCCTAAACAATGGAAAAGTATTTATTACTGCTGGTTATGGAGTAGGAGCAATGCTATTTCAACTTTTAGGTAGTGTAGGAAATTTTTCTGTAAAAGTTATTCAGAAATATTTGCCTACAGAAGGCGTTGCTTCAGAACAACAAACACCAATTTTTTATAAAGGATTAATGTTTGCAATTCTTCCAAAAGATGCAGGTGGTTTGCGCGATCAGTTTGTGTGTTGCAATCCTGATGATTGTAAAAAAATACTTTGGTCTAGTGGAAAAGATATCCGTTTTGGTTTAGGTCCATATATTATTGCTGATGGTAAATTTTATATTGTTGATGATGATGGCACTTTAACAATTGCAGAAGCTAATACATCAAAATTTGTTTTATTAAGTAAAACCAAACTAATGGATGGGCAGGATGCATGGGGACCAATTGCAATTGCTGATGGCAAGTTAATCATGAGGGATTCTAAACAAATGATATGTATAGATATAAAAAAATAAAAACAATAAACCGCAAAGAGCGCAAAGAATAACACGCGAAGAAAAAAGAAAGAGAAAATGACTGAAAATGAATTGTCAAATATAATAATTGGATTATCTATAGAAGTTCACACTGCACTTGGTCCGGGTTTACT
>CAILUD010000095.1 GCA_903837285.1 uncultured Bacteroidota bacterium
AGATTTACCAAACAATTAATCACTTAATTGATTACTAAATTGATTACTAAATTGATTGAAACGAATGCACACAATCGAGTAGGCTACCCTGCCAGTAAATAGCTGACAGGGAGAATATTTCGGTTTTGCTCATAAAAGATAACATTAACCCATTTAGCAGCTATATGGATTTAAGTTCCTTATAATTTGGTTGTATATTTTTCTATGCGACCGCCTTCGCCACCATCAGTTTCCAAGTTTATTAAATGGATGAATTTTTTGTGGAAAAATAAAAACAAATGCCAATAAATGTTTGACTTCGTTCAACTCCGTTTTATTCATCATTCCCTCATTACTATTAAATAAATTCTTCCCAACTTGCGATTTATCGTTTTTTATATTTATTTTTGTGCGGGAACGATGAATAAAACGAATGTTAGGTAGTATTCAAAAAAGTGTGTCTCAAGTTAGATTTTATCCGATAATTACTTCGGGTAAATATGAGCCAAAGTCTACGTTCTTTGGTTAAGATAAAATGGGCTCGATGCCCATTTTATCTTATAAAACTTCGGTACAAATAATCGCCGTCGTCTCGTTCTTTGGTGTTGCAAATGTATATTTATTTTTTTTATGTTCAAATATAAATAATTTTGGTTCGTTTTTAAAGTTTGATATTTTATAGCTATAGGTTGAATTTCCTACATCTATGGCTACTTTTGTTAGCAATACAAGTGCCGATTCTACGCTTGGAAGCGAACCTCGAACTTTTAATGTTTTTCTGAACGATTTGTTTAAACGTTCAATCCAGTTTGTTGTATATATCATTGGCCTTACAGTATAATCATATTTCATGTACTCGAATAGTATTAACTTGTAATCAGCATTATACGCCATTTTATTTGATAATTTTGGATAGATTTTTTGCCACTTTTGAGCTTTTTCTTTTAATCTTATTTTTGCCTTTTCTGGCGTGTCATCACTTCTGTTGGGATTAAATATTTCTCGTAAATCAATCCCAAATTCTTCTTTGTCTTTAGGGCGTACTTCTTTCATTATATTTCTTTGGTAGTGTACAATGCAAGTCTGCAAAGGCGTTTTTGGAAATACTTGTTTTAAGGCATTTTCTATGCCTGTCAATCCATCACTTACCATTAAATTAATTTGTTTTAAACCTCTATCTATTAGATTTTTAAATATATCTACCCAATTTGTAGCTCGTTCTGTTGGATAATTATAGATACCCAAAACTTCTCTTGTCATGTCGTCTTTTAAGCCTAAAAGCACGTAAAATGCTTCGCTTTCTACGGTATCTCGCCTTACTTTTACAAATATTGCATCAATATAAATTACTGCCCAGTTGCTTTCTAATGAACGATTTCGCCACTGCTCCATAATTCCATAAAATCCCTTGGTAATATTGGTAATACTACTTTCGCTATACGATTTTCCATACAGCTTTTCAATAATATTTCCTACATCTTTGGTGGTTAATCCCTTTGAATAAAGCTCAAAACAGGCATCTTTGATTCTGTTTTCATCTTCTTTTAATAGTTCTAACATATAGGGTTGAAAAATGCCTAATCTATCGCGCGGAATGGATAGTTTAAATCCGTTGCCAAAGCCTAAGCTGTTTTTGGAGCGATAACCGTTGCATTTGTTACTGCAATCGCCACTTACAACCTCTTGTCGCTCTACTTTCATTAAGCCTTCTAAGGTCATTTTAAATACATCGTTTAAACCATCTTTTTCTGTCAATAACGAAAAAATTGCTTCGCTTACCTGTTTTTTGTTTAATTTTACCATGTCTTGTTAATTTGTTAAATTTTTGTTGTTGTTTATTTTTTTGGTTTAATCGTTAATCGTGTGAAATAAGGATAAATTAGCTACTTTTGTTAAAACAATTTCATTTGAGTTATGGAAGAAAGCAGTTTTAAATTGTACGAACGTTTACTGCGTTTAGGTTCTGACTGGCAAGTCATCGACATCGCAGTTGATGATCCTCACGATGTAATACATATCACAATCAGCTATCGTCACAAGGAGTGGGTTGAGCAGTCTACAGGTGAGATTTTCCCGATTTATGATTACCGACAGGAACGTGTTTGGCGTCATTTGGATACCATGGAACATGCTACCTACATTCATTGTCGATTGCCTCGTATTCAAACTTCGGATGGGAAAATACACACTATTGAAGTTGTATGGGCTGATAGCGGCATTTCACATACCAAGAAGTTTGAAAACAAGAGTATCAGCACGTTGCAAGCAACTCATTGTCAAAAATCGGCAGCAGATTTGATGCGTATCAGCGATGATAAAATGTGTGGTATGATGCATCGTTCAGTCCTTCGTGGTTTGAAACAAAGGGATTTATCTTCTATAACACAAATCTCCTTAGACGAAAAAAACTATAGAAAAGGGCATCAATACATTAGTGTACTTACTGACAGCCGAACAGGAACTGTGTTAGATGTTTCTAAAGACAGAACCGAGCAATCAGCTGATAATCTGATAAAAAAGACATTGAGTCCAGACCGACTAATGTGTATTACCACCACTTGTTGCGACATGTGGGATGCTTTTATTAACGCTTTAAAAAAAACTGTCCGAATGCCCGATTGGTACACGATAAATTTCACGTTGTCAAATATCTAACAAATGCAATTGACTTAACACGCAGAGAAGAAGTGAAAATAGAACCCTTATTAAAAAAGACTCGTTTCGTTTTTCTAAAACGTTTAGATACAATGACTGATAAACAAAGACTTACATTTGAAATGGAGAACCTGTCAAACACCAAAACTGCATCTGCATGGAGAATGAGGGAAAATTTTATTGCCATGTATGATTGTCAAACTTCAGATCAAGCGCTCCATTATTTTAATGCATGGTATAAATCTGTCATTCACTCTTCGAATAAACATGTAAAAAAAGCAGCTAAAACTATCAAAGAACACATCGAGAATATTGTTACTCAAATCGGTTCAACAATCTCGAACGGTAGAGCCGAACAAACAAATAGTAAAATTGCTAAGATTCAACGTATGGC
>CAILUD010000096.1 GCA_903837285.1 uncultured Bacteroidota bacterium
ATAATTTTGTGTCATACTTCCGTTTCATCAGAGCTAAAATCCTATCAGAACCAGATTGAAGAGGTATATGAAAATGAGGCATAAAACTTTTGGAAGAAGCCACAAATTCTATTATTTCAGATGAAAGCAAGTCAGGTTCAATTGAAGAAATTCTAAATCTTTCAATATCCGTAACATTATCCATAGCTTTTACAAGTTCAAAAAATGTTTCGCTGGTTGTATGTCCAAAATCGCCAATATTTATGCCTGTTAGCACAATTTCGCAAATGCCTTTTGATGCAATTAATTCGGCTTCTTTTACTAAATCAGAAATGGGCGCATTCCTGCTTCTTCCTCGTGCATAAGGAATTGTGCAATATGAACAAAAATAATTACAACCATCCTGCACTTTTAAATATGAACGGGTTCTATCTCCTATAGAGTATGCTGCAAAAAAATCATGACTTAACTTTGACTCATCAAAAACTTTTTCATCAACTTTATTAATTGAATTCAAATATTCAATAAATTTCGATTTTTCGGAATTTCCAATAATTAAACCTACACCTTCAATTTCAGATATATCTTTTGAATTTAATTCAGCATAACAGCCTGTTACAATAACCTTACTTTCAGTCTGTTGTTTAATTGCTTTACGAATAATATTTCTACATTTTTTATCTGCAGCTCCAGTAACCGTGCAAGTATTAATCACATAAACATCTGCAGGACCATTAAATGAAACAATTTCATGACCATGTTCCACTGCAACTCTATTAAGCGTAGAAGTTTCGGCATAATTAAGTTTACAACCCAATGTGTAAAAAGCAACTTTCATTATTTAATTAAGTTTGCAAAATTAACCAAATTATTAAATTAGTAAGTTATAGTTAATATTCAGTAATACTATTTGGCATTTGCGCCTGGCTGTATGCTTATAACTAAAGCCAATTTATGCTCCCGTGTATTTAGTATTAGTAAGTGTTAAAATTTTTATCTTTATCTTTTATTTTAATTACTAAAAAATTGATAAGGGTTATTCCTCCATATATAAAACTACTGGTTAAACTTACTTTATTATCGTTAGTGGTAATGACGTGTTTCAGACTATTGCTATTTTTTATATTATTTTTTAGTTGGCAGAGCAAAGAAACAATGTTATGGAACGAATTAGCAATGGCTTTTATTATCGGTTTAAGATTTGATTTTGTAATTAATTCATACATTTTATTACTTCCATTTACATTATTTGGTATTGCTTCATTTATCACTAATAAAATAGAATTACTCACAAAAATAATTTTCATTTATTTATGGTTTGCATACAGTATAATATTGCTGATTTTATGTTCAGATATTCCATATTTCATTCAGTTTTATAGTCGTTTAACAACAGCTTCACTTTTATGGATAAATGACAGCAAGTACATGCTTGCTATGATATTCGGCGAAAAATCATTTATAGTTTATCTTATTATATTTATTACACTTGGGCTATCAGCAACTTATTACTTAATTAAAGTAAAAAGAAAATTCATTGCCAGCATATTAACTACTAATGAAGTAAAAAATAAAACAAGTTACATTTTAAATTTTTTAATTTTTACAGCCTTTGCTTTAATTTTAATATTTGGAATAAGAGGAAGATTAGGAAGAAAATCGCCAATTAGAACTGGTAGCGCGTATTTCTGCAGCAATCAAACTTTAAACAAGCTAGCCTTAAATCCTGCATTTACTTTTTTTCATTCGTTAATAACCGATTTAAAGAGTAATAAAAGGACAAACTTTATGTCTACCGAAAAAGCTATAAAGTTATCGTCGATGTTTCTTAATTTAAAGAATAATGACAGTGCATCGTTAGCAATAAAAAACAAATGGGATTCTTTATATGGTAAAAAGCCAGTAAGAAACAATATTGTTATAGTTATCATGGAGAGTATGGGCTCTTTTAAGCTGGGTAAATATAATGGATCAAATAATCTTTGCCCGAATTTAAACCGCATTATACAGGAGTCAATATATTTTGACAACATTTACACTGCGGGAATACATACTTTTAATGGAATATATTCAACATTATTTTCAAACCCTTCAAAATTTAAATTACAGCCCCTCGAAGAGTATTTAAATGAAGCTCAATACGGTATAGCCCAAACTCTTAAAAACAATGGTTATACTACAATGTACTTTACAACCCACGATCCTGAATTCGACAATGTAAGTGGTTTTTTAAAAGCAAATAGCTACGATAAGATTTATTCTGAAAACGATTACCCTTCAAACTGGGTTTTAAGTAACAATGGTATACCTGATGATAAACTGTTTGAATATGCTATACCTATACTTAACAATATAAATAAAAACGGCAATATGTTTTTTGCTGCTTTTATGACTGGCAGCGATCATAAACCATATATTTTGCCCAAAGGAATTGGGTTTAAACCTAAATCAAAAGAACTTGATAAACAAATAACAGAATATGCCGACTGGTCAATTGGTAGGTTTCTGGAAAAGGCATCTAAGGAGACCTGGTATAAAAATACAACATTTGTTTTTATTGCAGACCATGGCGTAAATCTTGGCCACACATACGACATGCCGCTTTCTTATCATCGAAGTCCATTAATAATATATACTCCATCGGCAAATCTGATTCATGATACTTTATATAATTTAGGTGGGCAAATAGATGCAGTGCCAACCGTTCTTGGCTTACTAAATATTGAATACATAAATAAAACTTTAGGTGTAAATTTATTTAAAATAAACCGTCCTTTCATGTATTTCTGCGATGATGAAAAAGCTGCTTGTATTGATAAAGAGTATTATCTGATTATAAGACCAGAAAACAAGGAAACTCTTTATCGATATAAAAACTTGAAAACTGACAACTTTATTGATTCTTTCCCTTTTAAAGTCGATAGCATGAAAGAATATACGTATTCGATGATGCAGTTAATGGAGAGTAAAAGAATTAAAAAACAATTTCATTTACAAGCCATACATTAATTTTTTCATAACTAATCAGAGTTCTAAAAATTAAAAATAATTCTGAGAGAATTCAATGGATTTTGATGATTTTTTATTATTCTTCCACAAATAATAAAGTAATTGGGTAAATATTTTACAATTTATTCTGGAGTTTCAAATTTTTTAATTGCATTTCCTGTATGATCTTTTTGACCAGCTTGTTTATTTCCAGTTTTTTTCGTTTAAATTTTGATAAGCATTCCTTTAATTGCTGAAACTTTAAAGTAAGAAACTCTACTTTTTAAATTAAGTCTTATATTATTTTGTCCTTCTCTCATTTGCATTTATTGCAAATATAAAGCAATAGTAACCTAATAACAAAACCAAATATTTATAGAAATATTTACAAACAAAACAGTTTGCACATTGTTACAGTCATTCGTTTTCAAAACAACAAAAAAACTTAAAAAAAAACACTTACAAGTATAAAGTATTTGTTAATAATGATGTATTTTTGAATACTAAATAGTTACCTTTAATTTAATCAAACTAAATTATATGTCAACCTTAAAAGTAATTTTACTAACAGCCTTATTTTCAATAAGTATAATAGCTGTTAAATCTCAATGTAATTATTCAATTAAATTAATTGATACTTTTGGAGATGGCTGGAACGGAGGTCAGGTAACTGTTACTGTTGGCAGTACTGTTAATGGTCCTTATACTATAGTATCTGGCGCAGGGCCATTAACATACACATTTCCTGTAACTATAGGAAATACTATTCATGTTACATATACCGCAGGACAGTGGCCTGAAGAAAATGAATATTATATTTATAATTCACAAAATAATCAGATATTTCATGATGGACCAAACCCAACTGCAAATAATGTATTAGTTGGTAATGCAGAATGCCCAACTTGTAACTCACCTACAAGTTTAACTACTTCAAATATTACAATAAATTCAGCTACTTTAGGCTGGACTTCAACAGCCTCGCTATATAATATTCAATATGGAATTACTGGTTTTGCATTAGGTACAGGAACCATTTTAAGTGGATTAACAACAAATTCATATAATTTATCTGGATTAGCTACTTCTACAAGTTATTCTTTTTATGTTCAAAACAACTGCGGAAGTGGTGACCTAAGTTCCTGGGCTGGCCCATTTACTTTTAGCACTTTAACTTGCCTACCTACAAATCTTTGTGCATTTGCAATGAATATGCATGATATTGGAAACAGTTGGAATGGAGCAGGTATTACAGTTTTTCAGAATGGAGTAAATATGGGTTTCTATACTGTAACAGGTGGTGGAATAAACCTAAGCTCAATTAGCCTTTGCAATGGGGCAAACATTCAACTATCCTGGACTACAGGAACATACGATAACGAAACAAGTTTTGACATGCGCGATCCTTCAAATAATATAGTTTATTCGTGGGCTGCTGGGGGTGCACCAACCGCAGGAATATTTTATTCTTTTACTGCAAGCTGTATTCCTACCACTTGTCCAGCTCCAATTACACTTTCTTCAACAAACATTTCTGACGTATCTGCAACTCTAAACTGGGTAGAGCAAGGAACAGCTGCTTCCTGGAATATTGAATACGGACCTCAGGGTTTTGCACACGGAGCAGGAACTTCTATTATTGTTAATAGTCATCCTCACATATTAACTGGCTTAACTCAAAGCACTAACTACAGTTATTATGTTCGTGCTATTTGTGGTCCAGGTGATACAAGTTTTTGGTCAGGGCCTTTCTTATTTACTACATTTCTTGGTATTGTTAATAATCCTTCAGATTGTGGTTTACAGATTCATATTCCAGATGGCGGGTGTGTAAATATCCCAATTAGTGTTTCTGGGGTTTCAGGAACTCAAATGGGAACAGATGTAGAGTTAAAAGATATTAGGTTTATTATTAATCACACCTGGGATGCTGACATTAATGTAATTCTCGAATCTCCAAGTGGAGCAACAGTTTCATTAGTTTCAAACACTGGCGGTGGAGGTGATAATTTCGGAATTATAAACGGCATTTGCGATTCTTACACAAACTTTAATATGACAGGTGTTAATGGACCAATTACCACTGGTACTGCTCCATTTGTTGGTTCCTTTATTCCAACAGGCAATTTTAATAGTTTAAATGATAACTCTAACCCAAATGGCATTTGGATACTTCATGTTTGCGATGCTATGAATACAGACACTGGAAGTGTTCAATTTACTCAATTAGTTTTTAACCCTATTCTTCCTCCTGCAGTTGTGTTAATTAACGAACTTGATTGCGACCAGGTAGGAAATGATACTCTTGAATTTGTTGAACTATATGATGGAGGAGTTGGAAACTTCCCATTAGACGGCTATTCAGTAGTTTTCTATAATGGAAGTACCGATCAAAGTTATCTCTCATTCGATCTAGATGGATACACAACCGATAGTAATGGGTATTTTGTTATAGGAAATTCTGATGTAAACGGAGCTTCAATAATTTTTACCGACAATTTACTTCAAAATGGTGCCGATGCTGTAGCTTTATATACAGACAATGCAACTTCATTCCCCGCTGGAACTCCTTTAACTATAACTAATCTAGTTGATGCACTTGTTTACGAAACCAGCGATCCAACCGACATTCAACTTCTAGCACTTTTAAATCCAGGCCAACCACAAATTGACGAAAATTTTTATAACAATAAGGATATAGTTTCGTGTTCAAGAATTCCAAATGGCTTGGGAGGTATAAGAAATACTGCGACATACAAACCTGCTATACCAACACCTAAAGCCGTAAACCAGCAATTACCAGAACTGTTATGGCAATCAGCAATTTTTAATGAAGCTTTTGCGAATGATGGTTCTATTACAAATACTATTAATATTGAATTAAATAATCTTACCTTTTCTTTAATTGGAGCTTTTACTGAAGGAATACAGTATAATGTTACAAATATCCCATCTGGTTTAACTTCTCAAATAAATATTTTAACTGATACAACTGCAATAATTTCTTTAACTGGAAATGCAATATCTCATTTAAATATTAATGATATAAATAACCTTACAATTACGTTTCTTGATGCAGCTTATAATGGACTTGCTTCTGCTTTTGTTATTGGAAATTCAAAAAATAATATTTTAGTTAATTTTATGGACGCCCCTCCTCCAACATTAGTCTGGGATAACAATTTATTTAATGAAGCTATATCAAATAACGGAAGTATTACTGATTCAATATTTGTAACATTATATTCCGAAACATTTATTTTAAATTCAGGAATATTCTTCCCAACTACTCATTATACTGCTAATAATGTACCTGCGGGGTTAACATTACAGATTGAATCAACTAGTGATACCTCTGCTATAATTACTTTAGCAGGAAATGCAATCAATCATAATTCTTTTGATAATATTAACAATATGTCAGTTACTTTTAACGATGCTGCTTTTACAGGTGGAATTGCTTTAAATATTACTAATTATAAAAATGATTCATTAAATATTCATTACATTGATCCTTTCTATCAGGATTTAGCCCCTACTATTTTACCATCAGACACATTATATTTGTGTAATAATTGTGTTTCATGCTCACCCATTGTTTATATTCATAACAACGGACCTACATCGCTATTAACTAATGATTCTATTTTTGTTTCATACATTTATGCTCCTTTAACAACTCTTATATTAGATACCATAATATTAAATTCTGATTTACTTCCTTCCGATTCAATTTTATATACTCCAACTCTTAACATTACGCAAATCGGAATTTACAATTTCGAATTTAGCATTTACAGTAATTCAGATAATAACAATATTAACGATACTACTTTTACAACTATTAATTCTTATCAGGTTTCGGTTGATCTTGGGGGTATTAATGATACTATTACAGTATCAAATTACCCATATTTACTAAACGCTGGAACCGGTCTATTCCCTTATACTTATATATGGTCTGATTTTTCAACTAACCAAACCTTGACAGTTTCTACAAATGGATGGTACTCCGTATCCGTAACAGACATTAGCGGTTGTACAGCTAACGATTCTGTTTATATATATCAGAATAGCGATATTCTTGATTTATCTATTGAAATTAATCCGTCAGACACAATATATATTTGTAACAATTGTCCTTGTAATTATCCGGAGTTTTTAATAATTAACAACGGACCAAATACTGCTTACCAAACTGATACTATTATTTTAAATTATACCTATTCTTCACAAATAATTACTGACACAATTATTCTTAGTTCAGATATAGCAGCTGGCGATACTCTAATTTATAATCCTATCATGAATATTACTCAAACAGGCATATATTCAATAGAGACCAGCATGCTTAATTCAAATGATTATATAGCGTCAAACAATACTGCATTTGCAACAATATATGCATATGAAATTACAGTAAATTTAGGAGGAGTTAGCGATACGTTAATTGTAAATAGCTTTCCACATTCTCTCTCTTCAGGAACTTGTATGAGTCCATTTGGCTGTAATTATTTATGGTCCACTCTCGAATTAACACAAACAATTACTATTACAAATGAAAACTGGTATTTTGTTACAGTTTCCGATTCGCATGGATGTTCTGCAATCGATTCAGTATATGTATTACTAAATCCTAACTTAACCGATTTATCATTTGAATATAACATAAGTGAGACTATTTATATTTGCAACAGCTGCTCATGTAATTTCCCTCATTTTTTAATTATTAACAATGGACCAAATACTTTATTCCAAAACGACAGTATACAAATATTTAGCTTATATTCTCCTTTTTTAATTCCTACAATTGAAACATATGTTTTAACCACAGATCTTTTACCAACCGACACTATAATATTTACACCAACAATTAACAACGTTCAAGCAGGCTCTAACCCATTAAAAGCATTTATTTACAATTTCAATAATACAAATAGCTTAAACGACACTTTACTTACAAATATCTATGCATATAACTTAACTGTTGATTTGGGTGGAGTAAACGATACAATATACGTTTCTACTGAATGGCCGGCAGCTTTATATGCTGGTATTTGTAACAGTCCTTTCAATTGTAACTATTTATGGTCAACCGGCTCAACTTCTAATGTAATTGGTATAATGGCAAACGGTTGGTATAGTTTAACCACAACCGACGATTTCGGTTGTACTGCTGTTGATTCTGTTTATATGTATAAGCCAGATGGAATAAATGAAGTTTCTGAATTAAACAGAATTAATGTCTATCCTAACCCTGCAAAAAATATAGTAAATATAGAGGTTAGCCTTAAAAACCAAAGCGAAGTAACATTTGGCATATATTCAATAAACGGACAAGTAATTAACGAAAGTAAAAGTAATGGAGTATTAATAAACAAATCTTTTGATATTTCTGAAATTGCTTCTGGAATTTATTATATAAGAATTGCGACAGATGAAAATGTGAGCTTTGTTAAACTGGTAGTTGAATAAGTTCTATAAATTAACGCTTGTTTAATTTCAAATTAACAACATAAATCTAAAATGAATATATATTTATGAAAAGCATTCTGACATTTTTTTTCATTATTTCTACACTTTGTATATATGCTCAAAAACCAGAGACAAATAATGTAGTGTATGCCGACTCAACTAAAATAGTTTCGTTTTTCACAAATTTTGAGGAGTCAAAAATGGCTTGTAAAGATGGATATGCAATGAATGGATACATTGTTAATATTAGTTACGATCAAGCAAAAAAGCTTGACGGTAAAAAAATTAAAGTAACTGGGCTTTTCACAATAATTACAGGACTTAAAAACCTACCTAAGGAATACGACCAAAATGGGAATGAAATTATTATGCAAGGCCGACTTAACGATATTGAATATATTGACTCACCAACAATCGAAATTATTACTAAATAATTATCCAATACAATCAGGTCTTTCTACCTGATTGAATATTAAATTCGCCATCTTTATCTACATAATTGAAGCAGCTTTAGCTTCGCTAGAAAAGTGTACCAGGCAAGCCCGGAATTAAGGAAATTCCCTTGCTTAAGATCTTCCGACCTGACAGCATCAGAGTTAATAAGATATTAATAAAAACAACTATCGCTCGCAATATGCGAGCGATAGTTATAAAAATTAATAAATGAACAAATATTTACTTTAATACAAAGCTAGCTTAGTACTATAAACTTTATCTTCAATAACAATTCTTACAAAATAAATTCCCGGAGGAGAAGAAACCATATCAACAGTAACAATTCCATTTAATTTGTTAAGCTCAGATGATTTAACCATTCTACCAGTATTATCATAAATCTCGTACTTTTCATTAGTTATATTATCAAAACTATATTTAATATTAAAGCTTCCGGTTGCAGGGTTTGGATATACCAAAACAAAATTATCCAATATAGTTTCATTGTTAATTGTTGTAAATCCAACTACAAAAGAATCTTTTATCATACAGCCCCAATCATCAGTAATTGTTAAATAATATGTTCCGGGTAAAATATTATTAATATTTGGATTTACCGACCCATTACTCCAGTTTAGAGTATAATTTGTACCTGCTCCGTTAATACTTATATTTATTGAAGCATCGTTACAGGAAGCACAAGAGGCATGAGTAATAACTTCGGAAATAGAAAACAAAGCAGAATTACTTACTACAAAATTATTTACATATATACAATTTGATGGAAGTCCAGTAACAGTTACGCTATAATTACCAGCTAACAAATTATACAATGTATCAAGAGTACTGCCATCGCTCCATAAAACAGAGTATGTTCCAATTCCATTTGTAACATTTAATGCAACCATCCCTTGACCTTCGTTACAAAAATCATTAGTTATCACATCAGCAACCATTAAATTACCAGTATTATTTAAAATAGTAGCATTTGAAACTACTGTACAATTTGTTGCATTAGTAATTGTGCACGAGTAATTGCCAGCAGTTAAACTGGAAATATTCTGGCTAGTAGCACCATTACTCCAAATATACGAAGCACTTCCTGCAGGTGATATTGTAAGTGATATATTACCGTCTCCCTGACCACAATTTTCATTTGTAATTACATTGCTTACAGTAAAATTAGCATTATTTGTTAAAGTTGCTGTAACAAAGTCGCTACAACTAGACTGGTCAGTTATTTCACATATATATGTACCAGCATGAACATTATTTAAATCTTCGTTAAAAGTTCCATTACTCCATTCAAATGAATAATTGCCAGAAGGTATTACAGTAATATCAACAGATCCATCACCAGAGCCACAATACTCATTAACAATAAGCCCAACAGTACTATTAAACAATGCAGTATTTTCAACTACAACATTCTCGTCATATCTGCATGTACCATCAATAATTGATAGAATATAATTTCCAAAAAACAAATTTGAAAACTGATTAATAGGTATCCCTCCCGGATTCCCATTAAGTTCATAGGTATATGGGCCTACAGCCGGCTGAAATTGTATAATTCCAATTCCTTGTCCACAATGATCATTAGTAGTTACAACAGAGTAAAACAACAGATCAGGATTTTGTTCATCTGTTATTGTAACACTATACAAAGATTCACAACCAGTAGCATCTGTTATCGTGGCATTATAGTTACCTGCAGTTAAACCAGAAAGATCCTGAGTAGTTGCAGAATTACTCCATAAATAAGCATAAGGTGAATAACCTCCACTTACTGTAACATTTACTATACCATCAGAATGTCCACACATTTCGCCTGTTTGCATTGAAGCTACATTAAGAATAACATGAGTATTAGTTATTACAATTGGATTTGTTACAACAACACAACCACCTTGATCGGTAACTGTACAAATATATGTTCCTTCATTTATTCCAGATAAATCTTGAGTAACTTGACTACTATTCCATAAATATGTATACGGTGTTACACCACCTTGAATTACTAAATCAATATATGCGATTCCATTTGAACAATAATCATTTTGAGAAATTACATTTGAAATACTTAAACCATTAGTAACATTGGTAATTGATTCATTAACAATTATCGCACAATTATTGCCATCTGTAATTGTACAACTATAATTCCCAATATGTAAATTTAAAATATCTTCAGAACTAGCACCATTACTCCATAAATACACATAAGGCAATTGACCTCCTGTAATTGTAATATCAACAGACCCTAAACCATTTCCACAATTCTCATTTGTAACAACAGAACCAGAAACTGCAAAACCACTGGAATTATTTAAAACAGTAGCTGGACTGGTTAAACTACAGCCAAAATTATCGGTAACTGTAACAATATATGTTCCTGCACTCAAATTTTCCGGATCTTCATCAGTTGAACCATTACTCCAATGAGTAGAAACTGGTTCGTATCCACCAGTATAAGTTAGATCAATAATTCCTAATCCGTTTCCGCAACTTTCATTTGTTACAACTAAACTTATTATCGCAAGCGACATTGTTGTATTTTCAACGATATAGCTACCTGTTGCAGAACAACTATGAATATCGGTAACAGTTACTGAATAATTACCTCCATGTAGATTTGTTAAGTCTTCAGTTAATGAACTATTACTCCAATTAAAAACGTAAGGCAATGCACCACCTGTTATATCAATATTTATTGATCCTGCAGAATTACCACAAATCTCATCTTCTATTGTAGAACTAGAAATAACAAAGTTACTACCTATATTATTTACTGTTCCCGAATAAGTGGAAATACATCCACTATTATCTGCAATCTGACATAAGAAATTTCCTGCATGAACATTAACAATATCCTGAGTTGTTGCGCCATTACTCCATGCATAAGTGTAAGGAATGGTACCACCCTGAACAGTAATATTAATTCCACCCGAATTATTATTACATGCTTCATCTGTAATTATTACTGATGATACATTTAAAGTTCCAGAACTATTTAAAATAGTTGCATGAGCTTCTACTGTACAACTATTTGCATCTACAACAGTACAGGTATAGCTGCCTTCGTTTAAGCCACTCAAATCCTGAGTATGTAAACCATTACTCCAATTATAAACAATAGGTGCAATACCTCCACTAATAGAAATATCAATTGTTCCAGAATTATTATTACATGTTTCATTATTTGTAACAACGTTTGAAAGTGATAATGTACCTGAACTATTTCCAACTACAATATTTGTTAAAATAACATTGCACGAACCATCATCTGTAACAGTACATGCATATATTCCTTCATTTAAACTTGCAATATCTTCGGTAGTTGCTGCATTACTCCATATAAAATGTGCTGTTCCGGTAACACCGCTAACTGTAAGATTAATTGAACCCAGATTATTATTACACGACTCATTTGTTATAACAGGAGTTGCAACGGTTAAAGTTCCAGGGTTATTTACAATTATTATTGACTTTATTTCTTTACAACTATTAAAATCGGTAACTGTAACAGTATAAGTTGCTGCAGTTAAACCAGAAATATCCTGAGTTGTTGCAGCATTACTCCATAAATATGTAATAGGTGCAATGCCACCGGCGATACTTAGGTCAATACTTCCCAAATCATTATTACATACTTCATTTATTGAAGTAGAAGTAACATCAAGAGTTCCTGAATTATTATTAATAACAATATTCCCAGTAGAAAATTTACAACCACTATTATCAGTAATAGTGCACCTATAAGTACCTGAAATTAAATTTGAGATATCCTGAGTAGTAGCTGAATTACTCCATAAATACGTAAACGGAGAAACACCCCCTGTAACAGTTAAATCTATTGATCCTTGCCCATTTGTACAAACCTCATTTGTTACAATATTAGTAGCACCCAATCCGGTTGTAGTATTTGTAACTATAGGATTTATTGTAAACGAACAACCTGAATTATCAGTAACAGTACAGAAATAATTTCCAGCAGAAACATTATTTAAATCCTGTGTAGTTGCAGCAGTATTCCAAATATAGGTATAAGGAGTTGTACCACCAGAAACCACATCATTAATACTTCCTAAACCATTTCCACAAACTTCATTTGTAATAATTGTATTAACATGTGTTAAATTCCCTGGTGTATTTGTAATATTAATTGTTTGCGCACTAAAACAACCATTAGCATCAGTTACTGTTATAGTATAACTACCTGCAGTGACAGACATTAAATCCTGAGATGTAGAGCCACTACTCCACAAATACGTATAAGGACTTGTCCCTCCTGTTACAGTCATATTGGCTGCACCATCATGATTATGACAAATTTCATTTGTAATTAATACAGTTTGAATTTGAAGATTTCCTGCAGAATTAAACACATATAAAGTACCAGTAGGAACCTGACAAGAATTTGCATCTGAAACTGTACAAGAATACACCCCTTCATTTAAATTTAATAAATCTTCAGTGGTTGCACTGTTACTCCAGACATAAGTATAACTGCCACTACCTCCAGTAACAGTAACATTAATTGCACCCTGATTATTATTGCAAATTTCATTTGTAACAACGGAACTTGAGATACTTAAATTTCCAGGTTGATTAACTAAAGTATATGACTTAATCAAACTACATCCAAATTGATCAGTAATAGTACACAAATATGTACCTGCAATAAGATTGGTTCTGTCCTGTGTTGTAGCATTATTATTCCAATGATATGTTATAGTTCCATTTCCTCCTGAGATTGTTTGATTTATTTCTCCAGGAGTACCGCAAATAACATTTGTTACAACAGCAGTTGCAGACATAGAACCAGTATTATTTGAAACAACA
Source organism: uncultured Bacteroidota bacterium (assembly GCA_903837285.1). Taxonomy (GTDB): domain Bacteria; phylum Bacteroidota; class Bacteroidia; order Bacteroidales; family GWA2-32-17; genus GWA2-32-17. The sequence goes on from CAILUD010000096.1 coordinate 13,723, forward strand.
AATGATTGATTTAAAACACAATTATTACCATCAGTAATCTGAACTGAATAATTTCCAGCATGTACGCTATTGATATCTTCAGTAGTTGCATTATTACTCCACAAGAAGGTAAAAGGCATAACTCCACCGGCAACAGTTATATTTATAGCTCCAGTACCATTCCCACAATTTTCTTCAGAAATAACAGAACCAGCAATATTAAGAGTTCCAGTATTATTTGTTACATTTATTAGTTGAGTATCACTACAACCTGCAGCATCATGAACGGTAACAGTATAATCCCCTGACAACAATCCAGAAATATCTTCGGTTGTAGCACCATTACTCCAATTTACAGTATAGGGAGGTGTTACACTGGATAATGTTATATTTATACCTCCTGATGAAGACCCACAAATATCAGGACTGGAAACAAAACTGCTAACATCAAGATAACAATAACTAGAACAATTACTAACGTTATTAATTAAGCTATAATTAGCAGTTTTAGTACAACCAAATCCATCAGTTACAGTTACAAAATAACTACCTCCCGAAAGGTTTACTAAATCCTGAGAAGATGAATTATTATTCCAATGATATGCGTATGAACCAGATCCTCCAATAACATTAATATCTATATTTCCATTTGCATCTCCACATAATTCATCGGACTTATTATTCAAAGAAATTAGCAATTGCGAATTCTGATTTATTGTTGTATTATCAATAAAAATGCACCCTGCATTATCAGTAATACTTAAAGTGTATAAGCCAGCAGAAATACTTAATAAATCTTCTGTTGTAGCTGCATTGCTCCATAAAAAAGTATAAGGCGGCGTACCCCCTGAAGTTGTTATACTAATAGCTCCTGTATTGTTTCCACTACAATTAACATGTGTAATGTTTTTCGCTATGTTAAGGCTACTGATATTAGTAAGAGAAAACAACTGAATATTTGAACAGTTATTTGCATCGGTAACTGTTACGCTATATGAACCTGAAGGAATATTTGTTATATCTTCTGAAATAGCACCGGTATTCCAATGAAATGCAAAAGGAGGAGAATTTCCATTAACTGTTATATTAATAGCACCATTACTTCCACCACATGTAGCTTGTGTAACAAATCCCCCAACATTCATCCCTAATGGTTCATTAAGAACAACTATTGTATCAGGTAAATCGGACATTAAGCTGATATTCCAGTTAAAAATATATCCATTATCAAGTCCATACTGATCGGTTACTTCTAATCGCCATACTCCATTTTTTGTAGCACCAACTAAATTTGAAAGTGGCTGATATGAGACATATGCTCCACCAGGAAGGTAACTATCAGTCACCATTTGTCCGCCACCAAGCGATGAAGGATATGTGTGAGTGTACATACCATTTGATTCGCTTACCATTGTCCCATGATCAGGAGTCTCGTTAAAACAATAATCATAACCCTGACCAGGGTTTGTAAGTGTGCTATTCGAACCATCTACCGGACCAGATGCAAAAGGAATTCCTAAATCGCAAGAGCCACCACCCATAAATTCTTTCAAAATAACCGATTGTCCGCTTGGAGCAATAATTCTAATCTGAAGATCCCCTAGATAAGAATGCTCCATATTAGCACAAATCTGTTGCAACTGCGCTAAACTGGTAATTGTTTCGCCAGCACCAAAACCTGTAATATTTATTGTGCTTGTATACGAAACACCACTACCATCAGGAAGAAATGTAGTATCAGCATCAAAAATTCCACCAATAATAAGAGCCTCGGCTTTACAACCATAAATATCATATACCTGAACAGAATATGTTCCGGCAGCCAAACCAGTAACTGGATTCACATTAAACAAACTCGTAACACCATTTACATCAGTTACATGGTAAGTATATGGAGAAAACCCTCCAGTTGCATTCACTAATATTTCTCCCGAACTATCCTGATAACAATCTAGATTTGTTTCTGTTAAAGAAAATTCTATAGGCTGAGCATCATCAATATATAAAAATACAGTATCATACGGGGCGCATATTTCGGGTCTATAAATTAACATTACTGTTTCCTGCCCTTCTGGAAAACCATCAAGAATTGGATCAATTATTACAACAGCATTTGTTTGCCCTGCTGGAATCATTATTGTATTATCAATATGATGATAATCTATTCCATTAGTTGCAGATCCCGCAATGGTATAATTAATTTGATAATCCTGACTTTGTGGTTGATCAAGAGAAAATGAAAAACTTGCATTAACACAACCTTCTAAAGCAATATTATCTGCATTTACCGTTTGTGGAATTACATTTACAACTCCTTGAACTAAACTATTTTCTTTAAGAAATACAGCTGAATTATACTGTCCATCTCCAGCATCTGCAATAACCAGTTTTAAAGTATAAGTCTGACAAGGAATAAGTCCTTCTTTTTTTGCAACAAGAACTGTAGTAAAAGCATCAAATTCATTTGTTAAACCACCAGCATTACTAATATAATATTGATTATTTGTAATAGCATTGATATTATTAATTGCAACTGCATTAGTACTTCCCGGAACTAAAGCAATATTTTCTTCACCGGTAATACCTGGTCCGCTGATATAAAATGCAAAAACATCATTATAAGCAGAACTATTTGGTGGTGCATATTCAGGGTATTCTTCAGAAGCAAATACATAACTAAACTGAATCATATCTGATTGAACAGTAAAATTAAACTGTAATGTAATTGCATCGAATGTATTAATACCTGCCAAGTCAGTCATTTGAGTAGTACCCGCTGTACCTAAAGGAGTTGTACTACTATTAGTTTGATCGTTTGGGCCTAAAGCATCTGTAATTCTTCCGGTAGATAGAATTACTCCTGTTGGCACCCCTAAATTTGTATTTGTACCATTAAATGATCCAGATGCAAGATTACTACCTGTGAGTGTTGCACCTGAAACAACAATATTTGACCCTGCTAAAATATTAGCAAGTTGAGTAGCTGTTACACCACCCTGAACAGTTAACTGAGCATTTAAGTTTAAAGAAAAAACCAATGCAATAAGCAAGTAGATATATTGTTTCATAAATAGGTAGTTTTAAAACAAATAAAAATACAAAATTTATAATACAAACAATAAATTTTAACTGAAATTTTAATTACTAAAAAGCAAACAATTTAAAGCGCTTTTAAGGCTATCTTTACTTTTCAATTTTTTCTTTGATTTTTCTATTATTTTTTAACCTAATTATGATTAAATTTGATTTTGTTATATTTAATAATTAGGAAAATCATTATGAATACAAAAGAAAACAAAGAGAGTCTTTTTAAACAAATGTATGTTACTCAAACATTAGGTTTTATTGACATCTCAAAGAAAAGACCTTTTTGGAGTGAACTCGCAAATGAACTTAATGGAATTTTTAAAATCAAACAAACAATATCTAAAGATTTAGAATTATTGTTTTTACAAATTCCATATCAAGAATTTAATATCGAATTTACTGAATCAGATACTCATCCACTTAAGATTAATTGTATTATTAAAATTAAACAAAAGATAGAGTTTTCATTGACTTATGAAGATTCAATTGAAAAACTTTTTAAATTATTTGGTAAACAAGATATTAATTTAAAAGATGATGTGTTTGACAAAAAATATTTAATTCAAGGGCAAAATACTGAAATAATTAAAAATATTTTATCTATTACGAATATTAAAAATATTTTACTTAAAAACAATGTCTTTTCTTTCATGAGTACATATCAAAAAAAGGAATCAACAATTATTCTCACTAGCCTTGTAAGTAGGACTATAAATTCGAAGTCCGAATTACTTGACTTGTATAAACTTTTCTGTTTAACAATTGACAAATTAAAAGAATTAGAATATATTTAAAAGAATAAAATTCTCTAACAAATAACCTGATAAAAACAGAAAATATTAAATAAACCTTTGTTAAGTAACTCCAACAAAGCACTTAACTCAACTGTTGGAGATTACTCCAACAGGGGCGTTAAATGTCTTCTTTTAGCTTTATTTATAATGTTAATTTAACTTAAAATGGAAAAATTAACCATGAGAAAAAATATAATTTTTATTATAGCTTTATTCTTTTTAATAAACGCTTGTAAAAGTCAAAATACTATGATTGATAAAACAGTAGTAAAAGAGCTTAACATTGAAAAGTACCTGGGTAAATGGTACGAAATTTCACGTTTTGATCACAGCTTTGAACGCGGATTAGTTGGAGTAACTGCAACCTATTCTATCAGAGACGACGGTAAAATAAAGGTTGTAAACAGTGGTTATAAAAACACTTTAAACGGTCAGAAATCAGAAGTTATTGGGAAAGCAAAAATTCCAGATTTAAATGTACCATCAAAATTAAAAGTTTCTTTCTTTTGGTTTTTTTATGCAGATTACTTCGTACTTGAATTAGATAAAAATTATCAATGGGCAATTATTGGTAGCAGTTCTGACAATTATTTATGGATACTTTCTCGCACTCCACAAATGGAGGAAAGTCAATATAATGAATTGCTCAATAAAATTACAAATAGAGGTTATGATGTAAAAAAACTTATAAAAGTGGAACAGAAGGCAGAATAATAATTAATATGCTCAACTGTTTGAGATAACTCTATTGACTGAAACATTATTCAATAATTCTTTGTTGAATGTAAGTTTTTTATTTGTTACAAATTCATATTTAATGTTGTTTGCATTAAGAATTACCTTATTGCTTTCAATATTAAGATTCAGACTTCCATTAAAGTTTTTATTTAGAATAACATTTGCTAACAAAAGAGCTTTTTCAATACCATCGCCACGTTTAAAATTCCAAACTTCATCTGGCTGTGCAAGTCTTACATCAGAATATACTGATTCATTAGGCAAATCAAATAAAATTTTATATATCTGTTCAAGTTCCAGTCCTTTCAATCCTTCAATAGATACTGGATTTCTCTCAAATACAGCCTTAAGAAAAGGAGTCCAATCAATTTTATCCATTTGACGGAATGCATATAATGTTAATAATGCTAATTCTTCGGTTTTTGATTTTTCTAAAATATAATTTACAATTTGTTCTCGTGATAATGAATTATCGATTATTAATGAATTTTCTTTAACAAACTCTTTATCTGTAGCAGGTAATTTAGGATTTACTTTAATAAATTTTTCGAGGTTTTCAAAAAGTTTATTAAGATTCTGCATTATTTCTTCTTTGTTACAAATACATTCTATTTCTTTAATTTTATTCGAAAAATATTTACGAACTGCTTCGCAATCCATATGTGCATTTGCTTCTAGAAACAATTCTATGTCATTTAAAAATACTCTATTTAACAATGGAGAAATACTGTATTCCTCCGAATCAATTTCTTTCAAAAGCAATTCACGGGATTTTTCTGTAAATGCATTTTTACTGGTATGCTCGTATTCATATATTTTTTCAAGTGCAATATATTTTTTTCTTCCATTTATTACATTCACATACTGAAAATGTTTTCTGAATTCGGAGTCGTATCTTAAGAAATTAACAAATAACGCAGCCGAGATTCTAGTTTTAAGAAAAGATCTTAGTTTACACGAAAACTCAGTATATTTCTTAGAATCTATTGTAGCTTTTGGGAATACCGTATGAATATAACCAGAAATATGTGACACTATGGTTACTTTTTCGTTTTCTAAAGCCCTTCGTGCTCTTGCAGATAACACTGTGCCATTAAACCACATATTTTTTGTAACAATACGCCTATTATTTGTAAGAACACCATCTTTAGAGTAAATAAAATTCTGTGAATGCAACGGAGTTGACATAAGATACATCTCCTCTAAAGGTATTCCGGCAACAATAAACATTGCAGCAGCATATAATGCAGCAAGTGAAACACACTCTCCTGCCCCAGCAGGAAAACCTTCTTTATATTTAAAAGCAGTCATTGCTTCAACAGTTTCGGTTTTCCAGTATGGAATAACTTCAGAATTGTAACTATCTAACCCAAAATGTTTACGGATATCTATATCAAAATAATATTTGTCGCCTTCATAACCAAATAAAGCATTTGATTGTTGAAGAACTTCGACCGGAAAGAAATCCTTAAATCTACCTATTTCATTTTCTTTAGTCGTCATGCCCCATGTTTCCAAATCGAGATTGAAAACATAATGCTCCATTATGTATTGTTTTACTCTGTTTACTTTATATGTAAACGATTTCTTATTAATATCCTTAAACCAATCTTCCTTTTTCCATTCCCAAATTATTGGCGACATAATATTAGCAAGCACCAATGGATAAAACAATTCAGGAAATATAAAAATTTCCATATCGGAAAGAGTAAAAGCCGAAGAATATTTCTCTAAGGTTTTTTTATCATTAAAATCAGGAGTGACCATCATTTTATTTTAATCATTTAAAATATTTGCAAATTTAGTAATAGTTCAGAAACTTATTGAATAATTATGATTAACAATATATAGAATTACTTGATTCGAATGACAAACCCAAATCAGCATTATCTTAATTCAGCATTATTTATTTTTTTATTACTTTTGAAAACAAATTAATAAATATTGAACGCTACAAAAAAACATTACGTAGTCTGGAAAGGCTTAACTCCTGGCATTTACGATAACTGGGAAGAATGCAAAAAACAAATTTTTGCTTTTGAGGGAGCACAGTATAAATCCTTTAAGACTAAAGATGAAGCTCTTTTAGCTTATAGCAAACCTTATGTATGGAGTAAACCAAAATCTGAACAGGATTTGTTTCTTCAAAATAAAGCTAAACCTATTTTAGATAGTATAGCTGTTGATGCGGCATGGAGTACTGCTACATTAAAGATGGAATATCAAGGAGTTTATACTGCTTCAAAAAAACTTATTTTTCATATGGGGCCTTTTGAAGAAGGAACAAACAATATAGGCGAATTTCTTGCAATTGTACATGCTCTTGCGTTGTGTAAAAAAGAAAATATTAAACTGCCAATATACTCCGATAGTATTACAGCTATTTCATGGATAAAAAAGAAAAAAGCAAATTCAAAACTTGTAAGTACAGAAAAAAACGAAAAACTTTTCGATTTAATTGAAAGAGCCGAAAAATGGCTAAAAGAAAACACTTATTCAAATCAAATTCTAAAATGGCTGACTCAGGTTTGGGGAGAAATTCCAGCAGATTTTGGAAGAAAATAATTTTTAAATGATTAAATTTATTTCGACTATATCACTTATTCTATTTTATTTATTTGCAAATTGTCAGAATCAGCAAAATGATTCTTCAATTGCAGCTTCTTTTTTCTCGAAAGCATTGACCAATGATTGGGCAATAAATAATTTGGAATATCTAGTAACAAATTTTCCAAAAAGATTATGTGGCACAAAAGCAGCATCAGAAGCATTAAACTGGTCGGAAAAAACGCTTAAAGAAATTGGCGCAGATAATGTTTTCAGACAAGACTTAATGGTTGTACATTGGGGTAGAGGAGCACAGGAAAAAGGTTTAATTAAATCAGAACTATTTGGAAAAAACAAAATAAATGTTTGTGCATTGGGGAATTCAGTTTCAACTGGACAAAATGGAATTACTGCAGAAGTAATAGAAGTGCAGAATTTTGAAGAACTTCAGAAGCTGGGTGCAGAAAACATAAAAGGAAAAATTGTATTTTTTAACAGAGCAATGGACCCAAAGTTTTTTTATACTTTTCAGGCATATGGCGGAGCAGCAAACCAAAGAACAAAAGGAGCTTCAGAGGCTGCTAAATACGGAGCAATTGCAGTAATAATAAGATCGCTAACATTATCCAACGATACTTTTCCACACACGGGCGTTATGCGCTATGACACAAATTATGCGAAAATTCCAGCATTTTGTGTCAGCACTTTTCACGCAGATCAATTAAGTAACCTATTAAAAAAAGATTCAAAACTAAATCTATATTTAGAATCTAGTTGTATCATGTTACCAGAAGAAAAATCATGCAACGTTGTTGCGGAACTTAAAGGATCAGAATTCCCCAACGAATATATAACTATTGGCGGACATATAGATTGCTGGGATAACAGTGCAGGTGCACATGATGATGGAGCAGGAATTATTCATTCTATGGAAGTTCTCAGACTTTTTAAAGAATTAGGAATAAAACCAAAACATACTATTCGTATTGTTATGTTTATGGACGAAGAGATGGATCAGCGAGGCGCAAAAAAATATGCCGAACTGGTAGAAAAAAATAAAGAAAAACATATTGCCGCTATTGAATCAGATCGTGGAGGTGCAACACCAACAGGGTTTTCGCTAGATGTAAATGATTCAATTTATAACAAAGTAATAAAATGGCAAAAACTATTTAACAATTATGGATATTATCAATTCATCAGAGGTGGCTCTGGTGTTGATATTGGACCATTAAAAAAGTTTGGTGTACCTCTTTTTGCAATCATGCCAGATTCTCAAAGATATTTTGATTACCATCATTCAGCAAACGATACTTTTGATAAAGTTAATAAACGCGAACTTCAGCTTGGAAGTGCAGGTATTGCTTTGTTGGTTTATATGATTGATAAATATGGGTTGTAAGAAATGACACAAAAGCACAAAAGCACAAAAAACACTAAATATAACAAAATATTATATCACATAATAAATGAATTTTTTAGCTCATATATATTTAAGTGGTGATGATAATGAAATAAAAATAGGAAATTTTATTGCCGATGATTTAAAAGGGTCGAAATTTAAAAGCTATCCCGAAAAAATTGCACATGGAGTTGTTATTCACAGAGCAATTGATACATTTGCGGATAGTCATCATATTTATTCAATTGGGAAAACCAGACTTCGAGAAAAATACGGTCATTATTCAGGTATCGTGCTAGATGTTTTTTTTGATCATTTTCTAGCATTACACTGGCAAGAATTTTCAAATCATAATTTCAGAGCATTTTGTCGTGATTTTTATTTGAACCTTGTTAAACATACAACCATTCTGACTCCTAGATACAGATATATGATGCCTTTTTTAATTGTTCGCGACTGGTTTGGATCATACCGCGAAATTAATGGCATTGAATCAGTATTAAGTAGAATGTCACGCAGAACAAGCCTACCTGCTGAATCACAATTTGCAAAAGAAATTCTGGTAAAATATTATGAAGTTTTTGAAAAGGAATTCTTCGAGTTTATGCCAGAAATTATTGAAATGGTTGAAAGAGAGTTTCGGATAAAGATCAAAAGGTAAATTAATTATAATTGTCATATTCAATATAATCATCGTATTCGTCATATCCGAATAAATCTTCCAAATCATTTAAATACTCATTATTTACTTCGCCATTTGCAGAAATAATTGCAAACATTCTTTTATTATCTTTTTGGAAGCTAGCAATAAATTGATTTTTATTTACTTTATACCATTTATCGACTACTGAATTTGAATATTTTAAAACAAATGAATCAAAAACCACAGCAGGAACTTCTTCCTTTTTCACTTCGGTCCAGTTGCTTTCATTTCCATGAAAAACATGAATCATTGTAAGTTCTGAACATGAACTCATAACAATTACTACTAAAAAAGAAAACAAAATTTTCTTCATAATAAAAAGCTTTAATAATTCAAAGCTAAGTATTATTTAAATAATACTGTTTTTTTTAATAAAGAATTTCATAAAAATATGTGTTATGCCAATGTCACAAGTTAAAAACTTGCGCCATTAGTGGTTATGCCAATGTCACAAGTTGAAAACTTGCGCCATTAGTATGGAGTATATATTTCAAGTAAATCAGAACGCGAAATTGAGCCTGGATTTAGTCCTGGTTCTCCCTCTGGAATTTTCACTTTTAAAGTATCGAAATATGTTTTCCAAACGGGAAAAAGTTCTTTTGTATCGGGATCATTAAAAGTCATTGGAGAAAGAGAAAAAACTTTCTCACCTGATTTGTTTTTAAACAATTCGTAAATCAACTCTGAACAATAATACTTATCATTATTGATATCAAAAACTTCATCATATTGTTTATTAAAAAATGGCTTTAGATCTAATAAAGTTGGAAGTTTTATTAATTCAGTATTTTTAATTCTACCTACCAATACTTTTGGTTTTCCGCTATCATCTAAAGAACGGTTTAAAAATGTATCAATATCTGTAATAACAACACCTCTTGAGACAGCCTCAGCAACAACCCACTTATTTTTATCGAAAAGCAGAACTCCTACATGAGCAAATTTGGCATTATTATAACCAAACGTCACTTTGTTAATGGCATCGCAGAAAGGTCCACAATTAAGGTTTTGAAATAAGATATCTCCATTTTTATAAGTATATTTTTCCTGAGCATTAGAAAAAAAATTACTAATTAAAAATATAAAAAGAAAAATAAATTTTTTCATACTAATTATTTTTCGCACCAAACCATTGCAGCTGCACCAAGTACAGCAGCATTCTTATCCAATAATTCTGATTGCAATATTTTAACTTTATTCTTATAAACAGATAATAAATTTTCTTCAAGTGCTTTTTTAGCTGGTTTTATTAACAAATTGCCAGAACGACTTATTCCACCAAAAAGAAAAATGGCTTCTGGACTTGTAACAGCAACTGCATCGGCTAACTTTTGACCTAAAATGGCACCAGTAATTTCGTAGGCATTTATAGCAAGTTTATCGCCTTTAATTGCAGCAGCCTGAATATTTATAGAAATTATTTCGTTCGGTTTAAGTTTTCGTAATAAACTTTTTGTATTATTTTTTTCAAGAAGTTCTTTTGTTGTTTTAATTAATCCGGAAGATGAAACATAAGTTTCCAGGCAGCCAAGTCTTCCGCAACCACATTTTCTACCTCCTGGTTGATAAATTGTATGACCTAATTCTCCGGCTAATCCATCGTGTCCATATATAAGTTTACCGTTTGCAACTATACCGCTTCCCAATCCAGTACCTATTGTTATTACAATAAAGTCTTTCATTTTTTTTGCACCACCATAAATCATTTCGCCAAGAGCAGCAGCATTAGCGTCATTTGTTAAATATACAGGCAACTTAAAATTCTTTTTAAATAATTTAACAAGTGGTATTTTACCTTTCCATTTTAGGTTTGGAGCATTTTCAATACAACCATTAAAAAAATTTCCGTTTGGTGCACCAATTCCAATACCAACTATTTTTTGATTTGTTTTCAAATTCGATTTCATTTCATGAAATTTTTCTGAAATACTAACCATCATTTCTTCAGGTGTATCAAAATCGGCCATACTGCAAGATCCCTCGGCAATTAAATTTCCTTTTTTATCAACTAACCCACAAACTATGTTTGTGCCGCCAATATCAATTCCTAGAGCTAATTCCTTAATCATTTTTTAATTAATTTATTAAATAA
>CAILUD010000097.1 GCA_903837285.1 uncultured Bacteroidota bacterium
AACAATCTTTTTTGCATGGCAATATGGAATTCCTCCTTTTTTTTCATAATAATCCTGATGATATTTTTCAGCTGGCCAAAAAACTTTAGCGGCTAAAATTTCAGTAGCAACCTTGTAACCTTTGTTATCAAGAACTCTTACTAAAGAATCTGCAATTTGTTTTTGGTTTTCACTTAAATAAAATATTGCACTTCTGTATTGATCCCCAACATCCGGTCCTTGCCTGTTTACCTGAGTAAAATCGTGAATTTCAAAAAACAATTTTGCAAGTTTTTCAAATGAAATAATATTAGGGTCAAAAAATATTTCTATTGCTTCAGCATGTCCTGATGTGTGCGAACATACATCTTCGTATGTTGGATTATCAGTTTTACCGTTGATATATCCAACTGTTGTTGATAGAACTCCTGGATTATTATTCATATAATATTCAACACCCCAAAAGCAACCGCCTGCAAATATTGCTCGTTCAGGTATTGTACTAATTTCCTTGGGAATAAATCTTAATGAAATAGAATTAACACAGTGCCTGATATTTTTATCTGTTAATTTCTCACCTTCGAAAACATGACCTAAATGTGCTCCACAATTAACACAAAGAATTTCTGTTCTGTTTCCATCTGAATCTGGTTTTCTTAATACTGCTCCTTTAATTTCATCGTCAAATGATGGCCACCCACATTCTGATTCAAATTTATCAGTTGAGTTATACAAAGGAGCGTTACATTGACGACATAAATAAGTTCCCTTTTCTTTTTTCTTCGTGTATTCTCCTGAAAATGGATATTCCGTTCCTTTTTGTAGAATTACTTTTTGTTCTTCTTTTGTTAATGGGTTATATGCTTTCATGGTTGTTTTTTTTATTTGTATTGAATTTACTTCTTCGTTATTATCAACTAAATTCGAATTTTCCTGAGCACAGGAAGTCATTGAAATAAAGAGAATAAATATTAAAATATTACGAAACATAATCAGAATTAATTTTCTTATGTAAAATTATTCTAAATAAGTAAAAGAAAAAATATTTTTTTAATAAAAAATGTTAATCTGTTTTTTGTCAGGTCTTTCGACCTGACACCAGATTAAACTATGTTCTGTGAGATATATACTTAGGAAAAGTGAAGTGTTTGCATGGCTAAATTGTCAAAATAGATGCTTCGTTCACTCAGCATGACAATATAGGGATTCACGACTCCTTGGTATGTATCTTTACGAAAAAAAAAAGGATTTACTGCATTATGTTAATACGTAGCTATATTGTCAGAATAGATGCTTCGGGGCTCAGCATGACAATATAGAGAATTAAGATTAAAAAACATTTCATTACTTAGCTTTAAACTCAACCCCACTATTTTTACAAATAAGCTGAGTTACTTCTCTTGAATTTTTAATTACCACAGGCAATCCGCCTCCTGGAGTACACCAATGACTAGAATAATAAAAATTATTTAATCCTTTTATTTTAAACCCAACCGGTGAAGATGCAAGAAAGTTTTTCCCTGGTAACCAACCTTGAGTGCTTCCCTTCCAATTATTAGTATATCTGAAAATTGTTGCAGGGCTTGCAATATCAGTCATTTCAATTTCTTTTTGAAACTCTCCTATTTGATCTTCTAAAGCTTCTAATATTTTTTTACTAAATTCATTTTTAGCATTATTATAGCTTTCTATATTTTCATTTCTAAGATTAATCCAATAATCTCCATTTTTAGTATACAAACTAACTGAGAGTAATGATTTTCCTCTAGGTGCAATAGTTTTGTCAAAATTTGATATCCTTAATTCCAATCTTTTGTATATTGTTCCATCTGGAGAAACAATTGGTTTGATTAATGGGAATCTTGAAAAATGAGGGAGATTATTATAATCTTTGTTTACACCATATGAAAAAAGTATAGCAGAAAAAAAGACTTCCATATTCTTCTGTGTACTTAATTGAATAGTTTTTTCATCAACATATTTCCCTTTAAGAGCATTAAAAATAGTATAATGCCAATCTGCAGTTGATAATGTATAATCTGACTTAATTATTTTATCGTTGTTATAATTTAGCCCTACTGCTGCATCATTTTCTATAATAACATTATTTACATTAGAATTAAAATTAATTTTTCCACCCAACGAAATATATTTTTCTTCTAATTTTTTTGTAAAACTATTTGAGCCGCCTGCGGGATAACCAGCGCTCTTCTTATCATAATAAGCATGAGGCAATGTAAACACCAGCATTTTTACTTCTTCTTCGTCATACAATAAACTAAACGCTTCTTGTAAAAATGGATTTTTAAACTTTTTCGCAAATGTCATGTTAGTTTCTCTACTCCATCTATAAAGCAAGGGAAAAACTTCAAAATATTTAATCATTCCCATGCCTTTAACAACAGACTGTATAAATGGTAGCTTTTCACTTATCGGAGGTAAATCGTATTTTTGTAAAAGCCTTATTCTTTTAATAAATTTAGATATTAATGCAGTATCTTCTGGCGATAAATCAATTAAATAGCTTTCAAGCTTATCGAGGTTTGTATAAAAATGGAAAACATTGTCTCCATACTTATCTTTGTTTTTACTTAATTGAATATCTATTCTTAAATCATGATTTATAAATTCTATAGATTCCATATCTAAAAGCTCCGACCACATTTTGTAGAAAGAACTTCCTTTATCGGAACCCATTATCCAATGTGCACTATAATTTATGGTATACGCATTCCTTTTCCAGCTGGTACATAACCCACCAGAATTAGAATGTTTTTCGAAAATTTCAGTTTTAAATCCATTCATTTGCAGATAACATCCTGCAGTGAGTCCGGATATGCCTGCACCAATTATATTTATGGATTTATTCAATATTACTACTCTCTATTTGTAATTAATGTTATGCAATAAATTATAAGATTAATTCTCCCACTCCTTGACGTACAATATTTATTTCTCCGCCTGTACAATCAACAATGGTTGAGGCAACATTCTTACCATAACCACCATCTATAACAACATCCACTTTATCTTTGTATCTTTCGTAAATCAATTCAGGATCTGTGGTGTATTCAATTATTTCATCATCGTCAATTACAGATGTGGTAAAAATCGGATGACCTAATTCTTTTACAATTTCTAAGGCAATTGGATTATCGGGTATTCTAATTCCGACTGTTTTTTTCTTATTCAATTTAAACATTTTTGGAACATTGCTGTTTGCTTCCAAAATAAATGTAAAAGGACCAGGAAGGTTTCTTTTCATTACCTTAAAAACATTATTATCCAACTGTTTTGTATAATCGCTTATATTACTTAAATCATAACAAATTAAACTAAAGTGCGCTTTATCGACATCCAAGTGTTTTATTTGTGCTATACGTTCAGCAGCTTTTGCAGAATATATATCGCAGCCAATTCCATAAATTGTATCAGTTGGATAAATTATAACCCCATCGTTTTTTAAGATCTTAACAATTTTCTGAATTTCTTTTTCGTTTGGGTTTTCGGGAAATATTTTTGTTATCATAATCTGATTATTTAAGAATCAAATTTAGTTCTAATTAAGAATTTTACAAAATTCAAAGCCATAAAAGTGCAAGGTCTATCTCTTATGGACCACTTCGAGGCGACCTTGATATCTCATTTTTTTCACTAATTACAATTATTATTGATCTATCCCGAAGGGACCAGTTAGAGGTGACTATTTGCATTAGAAATCTTTATCAGGTTTAAAAAAAATAATGCATTTTACAAAGAGTGAAAGGTCTACGACCTTTATATCACCTTTTTTTCACTAATTACAATTATTATTGGTCTACGACCAACAGAAATCTTCAGCAGTTGCTATAATATTTCACTATATTAGAGAGTGCAAGGTCTATCCCTAAGGGACCACTTCGTAGCTACCATTAGAATATTAACCTGTAAAAATTCATTGAAGATTTTTGAATTAAGTGCAACATCGTCACTTAAGGACCAGTTCGTGGCGACCAGAAACCTTTGACAGTTGCAATATTATTGCATTTTATAGAGAGTGAAAGGTCTATCCCGTAGGGACCAATACGTGGCGACCATTATACTAGTTAATTCCAAGCTCAAGTTAATTGTCTACGACCATTATTTAAATCTAAGAAAAACCTCGTAGATGTTTAATAAATGTAATTTGAATATTCAATCAACAAAATAATACCGAGACTATTAAAGAGCAAGGTCTACTACTATTTTACTTTCTTTATTAAGAGATCTTAATCTACGTCAAAACTCATTGATACATTTATAATGAAAGCGTAATATCTAAGACATAGATTAAAATTGCGTTTAATCTATGACTAAACTTTTACACTCAACTGCAATTAATATTAAAAAGAACCTCGTAGAGGTTCAATATTTTAAATAAAACTAAAAAAGTAATAATATCCTCGTAGAGGATACACTATTAAAAGAATTCAAACAAATATTCATCATTAAATTCTATCTCAGATTCCTTTAAAAAACTCAAATATTCTTCCTTAAACTTTACTTTATTATGATGTATTTGTTGGTTTTCTATATACTTATATACTTTATCCAACTGTGAACCACTATAAGAAAATGCACCATAACCATCTTGCCATAAAAATTTTCCTGGAAAAAATTTCTGCTCATTAATAAACAAGCTACTTGATCTTTTAATATCAGCTACCAAATCAGATATTGACTGTTTCGGATTTAAGCCAAATAAAATATGTATATGATCAGGCATGCCATTTATGATTAAAGGCTTATGACCTTTATTTTTTAAAACTGTTCCTATAAATGGGTTTAATCTATCTCTAATGTTTTGCTGTAACAATGCTTCACGAAATTTTGGTGCAAAAACTAATTGTATATAAATCTGAGTATATGTTCCGGGTTTCATGGCATTTTGTTATTAAAGTAATTTTAATGCAAATTAATAAGATAATTTAATATTTGCAATTTAGTGAAAGGTCTACGACCTTTATATTACTTTTTTTTTACTAATTAAAATTATTATTGGTCTACGACCAATGGAAATCTTTGGCATTTGCAACAAATTGCAGGGTCTATCCCGAAGGGACCACTTCGTTGCGACCATTGAAAATCTTTGACATTTGCAATATTATTGCATTACACAAAAAGTGCAAGGTCTACTACCTTGATTTAAATCTCTTTTAATCTTTCGACAAACGTTAATGGTCTACGACCTTGATTTAAAACCTTATATCCCTTTTACTTACAATTATTCATGGTCTATCCCGAAGGGACCACTTCGTGGCGACCATTTAAAAACTTTGGCATTTGCAATATTATTGCATTATACAAAGAGTGCAAGGTCTACGACCTTGATTTAAAACTTTATATCCCTTTTACATACAATTATTCATGGTCTACGACCATTAAAATATAACCTATGAAAAGATTAAGTGAATATTTTGGAATTAAGTGAAAGGTCTACGACCTTTATATTACATTTTTTACTAATTAAAATTATTATTGGTCTACGACCAATGGAAATCTTTGGCATTTGCAACAAATTGCAGGGTCTATCCCGAAGGGACCACTTCGTTGCGACCATTGAAGATTAAAAATCTTTGTCAGATTTCAATATTATTGAATTACACATAGAGTGCAAGGTCTACAACCTTAATTGAGAATTCTATTTCCCTTATAATACAATTTTTAATGGTCTATCCCGAAGGGACCACTTCGTGGCGACCATTAAACACTAAAAAAAACAAAAACCTCGTAGAGGTTTAATAATTAAAATAAAATAATTACAAAAAAATCAATAGCGTCCTAAATAAATATTAATCAAAATCAAAGGTATTGATTCTATTGATTTTCACCTAAAGTATTTTGTTTTTTCAAAAGAGTACCCCCTGATGATTTTCCGTTAGATAGTATTCATTGTCTTCAAATGGGC
>CAILUD010000098.1 GCA_903837285.1 uncultured Bacteroidota bacterium
AATCTTGTAAGATTATGATTTAATGTATGTAAGATTTACACACTATGTTTTGTAAGATTTACACAATACGTTTTGTAAGATTTAAAGCTATATTTGTGTAAGATTTATCTGTCATTTTAATTTATTTAATCTCCATTTATATTTTAACAAAATTTTTACTTGCTACTTATTCTTAAATTTTTTTTATAATTTAACTAGATTTAATTCCAAAACCAGCAAGGGTTTTTTATCGTCGTTTTGTTGTTTTGCAGGAATTTTATAATTATTATTATTCATCTGTTTAGTTATTTATTTTACCCTTCAAGGGTTTTTAACCTCTTCAAGGGTTGGTAACCTCTTAGAGGGTTGTTAAGCCCCTTCAAGGGTTGGTAACCTCTTGAAGGGTTGTTTTGCAGTAATTTTAAAATCATTATTTATCATCTGTTTATTTATTTATTTTACCCTTCAAGGGTTTTTAACCTCTTGAAAGGTTGTAACCTCTTGAAGGGTTGGTAACCTCTTGAAGGGTTTTTAACCTCTTCAAGGGTTGTAACCTCTTGAAGGGTTGTTTTGCAGGATTTTTATTAGTGTTTTATTATTAGCTATTTACAATACCGTTTCATTATTATAATTTATTTAAAAAATTAGTGTAATTAGTGTAATTAGTGGCGATTATAATAAAGAGTGCAGGTATAAGGTAATAAAATAAAATCTGCGGATTTAAAATTGCTTTGTATTCAATATACCTAATGGAATTTAGTTATGATTTACTTTTCATACTTTATATGAATCTCTTTTCTTACCGGACAGTTGCATACAGCTCCATTTCCATAATTCAGCTTATACAAACAATCATTCTTCATGCATTTTACAAAAAGAATTGAATTGATAATTAAATTTTCAACATTACTTCTCAAACAAAAATTGTATTCATTTTTTAAACATTCAAAATCAAAAGAACATTTACAGGTTTCTTTAATCGTACTTTCATTAATTTCCATAGCTGCAATTCCTTTTCATTCTCAAGTTATGTAATCATTTCCTTTTTTGCAAAAAAACCTGCTATCAAAATGAGTTAAATATCAGTTTAATTTTTATAAGGTAACTGATAAAACCCATTTAGGTAAGCTTCTAAAAATATTTTTTTTACTTTATTAAAAAAAAACCTAAGGGCAAACAGACAAAAGCATTTTATCTTATGAAACATTTATTATCCTGTCCATTGCCCTTATAAAATCCGGCTTTTCTATTTATCGTTTCATTATATCAATCTATTTTCAATACAATATTTTGTTAAATCGGTATTCTTTTTTAAATCCATTTTCTCCATCACCCTGCTTCTGTAAGTACCAACTGTTTTATTTGAAATAAACAATTCTTCACCTATATCTTTTAGCGTTTTTCCGTTAGCCAGTTTTAACATGATTTCAAATTCCCTGCCCGATAAATATTCATGCTTTAAACGGTTACTGTCTTTTTTTACAACATTCCGGGCAAGATTTTCGGCAAGAGCTTTTGAAATATAAGAACCATTCTCTGAAATTCTTTCAATGGCTATTAATAATTCACCCGATGCAGCATTTTTGGAGAGATAACCCGAAGCACCCAGTTTTAATGCCCTTATGGCATATTGTTCCTGAGGATGCATACTTAACATAAGTACATTGGTTAAAGGGCTTTTCTCTTTAACCAATTGCAATACTTCCAATCCGCACCTGTCGGGAAGCGAAATATCAAGTATTAACAGATCAAAATGGCTGCCCTGAATTAAGTTTAATGCTTCCCTGGCAGTACCTGCTTCTTCAATTAGATTTGTTCCCGGCATAGTCAT
>CAILUD010000099.1 GCA_903837285.1 uncultured Bacteroidota bacterium
AAAATATTTGCATAGAATTGCAACCCAAATATTTTTTTCTTGTCTTTAGTTTTGAAATTAAATCCTGAAAAGGAATAGTGCAGGAAGATATTCATAAAAAATTAGTTGAAAGGTGTATCCGCGGAGAACGGAAAGCACAGTTTGAGTTATATAAACTTTATTCAAAAGCTATGTTCAATATTTCCTATAGAATGTTAAATAATAAAAGTGATGCCGAGGACATGCTTCAGGAAGTATTTACAGATATTTTTACACGAATACATTCATTCCGGTTTGATTCAACAATAGGGGCTTGGATAAAGCGTATAACGGTTAATAAATGTATTAATGAAATTAATCGTAAGAAAACTAATTTAAATTTTGTTGAAGATATTTCTGTTTTTGATAAAGGCGAATATGTGGAAGAAGAAAACATTCCATTATCAGTTGAAAATGTAAAAACTGCAATGGAACAATTACCAAATGGAAGCCGAATTATTTTCTCACTTTATTTACTTGAGGGATATGATCACGAAGAAATAAGCCAGATTTTAAACATAAGCGAATCTACATCAAAAACTCAGTACATGAGAGCTAAACAAAAAGTAAAAGAACTCTTAAAACCACAGTTATATGAAACAAGATAAGCTGGAAAAATTTGTTTCTGAAAACAGACAGGCATTTGATGAGTTTGAACCATCACTGCAGAATTGGGAACAAATTAACAAAAACATTCAACCCAAAAAACCTAATCTCTTTTTAAAGATTTCATGGCAGGTGGCTGCTGCAATAGTAATTTTTGTTAGTTCATATTATTTCCATGATTATATTAATAATGATAAAGTTTATTATGCAAATACTGTAAAACAGATAAAAAATGTGAGCATTAAGATTAAACAAAAAACATTGCAAAATAATAACAATACAATTGCAACAAATAACAATGAAATAGAATTAAAACAAGAAAATCTTATTGTAACTACTACTCAAAAAAATAATCAAAAAACAGAAAACAGTTACTATTCCGAACTTAATGAATTAAGCGTTTACTATACTTCAAAAATAAATAAAGAAAAAAACGACATTTTCATACTAGCTTCTAATAATCCGGAAGTTAAAACTGAAATAAATAACGAATTTGGAAAACTTGATAAAGCCTACAAAGAATTAAAAAATGACCTAAAAGAAAATATTAACAACCAACAGGTAATTGAAGCAATGATAGAAAACTATAAGCTTAAAATGGAAATGTTGGAATTTATTAAACGTCAGGTTAGTATTGAGGTAACAGAAAAAACAGAAAATAATGAGACTAAATATGACATGTAAAAAATTTACTTTAATTGTTTTTACTTTATGTATTGCAATTTACAGTCAGGCACAACAGGTTGAATTTAATAAGAGCACAAATAAATCTTTTAAAATTTCACCCGAAACAAGTGTTCAAATAATTAACAAATACGGCAATATTCATATTGTTAAATCAGAAACCGATTCTGTTACTTTTTCTGTCGAAATTAAAGCAACAGATAAAGATTCTGCAAAAGCAACAAAAATCATTAACAATATATCTATTCAGTTTGATGCTTCAATGTATTATGTTATTGCTAAAACTGCTTTTAATGATTATAAAGGAAGTGCCTGGTCAAATCTTTCAGACATAGCAAGTACTGCAATAAGCGGAGGAAATAAAGTTCAAATAAACTGGACAGTAACTATACCAGAAAATACTGAATTGAAAATTGAAAACAAATTTGGAAATATTTATATGTTAAACCATAACTCCGAATTAAATATAGATTTATCAAATGGAGATTTTCAGGCACAAAATTTAACAGGAAAATCAATATTAAACGTAGAATTCGGTAACGTTAAAATTAAAAATATAACTTCAGCAAAATTAGAATTGTCATATTCTGAAACCGACATAACAACTGCTGGAAACATTGATTTATATAGTAGATCAACCACTCTAAATTTAACAACAGTAAATAATCTTGAAATAAACTCAAGAAATGACAAATTATATGTAGACAGTGTTACAGTTTTAAAAGGTGAAGCTTATTTTTCAGTAATTAAAATTAATAAAGCAATAAAAAGCACACTCCTTAATTTAAAATTCGGCAGTATATATTTTAATGTGCTAAACGACCTGTCTTCAAGTCTCTTTATTACTACTTTGTATACTGATTTGTATCTTAATTATGACAAAACCTTTAATGGTAAATTTGAGTCAAATTATAAAAAAACAACCCTTACCCTGCCATCAGTTTTTGATTCATTTACAAAAACGTTATTAGATGAAAAAACTAAAGAGTATAAATTAACTGGTTTTATTGGTGAACAAAAAACACCAGCATCTGAAATAAAACTTAATTTAAATTACGGTAGTTTATCCTGTGTAATTAAATAACCATTTACAAAACTCAAAAAAAAATTAAACATAAGGATTTACTAAATCAACAATTAACTACCCCTATTGGCGCAAGTTCGCAACTTATGACAAACTATGCTCGTCATAACGTTTATAACATCCGCTTTATTCAATTAACATCTATTGGCGCAAGTCCCATCTATTGGCGCAAGTCTGTGACTTGTGACCCCTCTATTGGCGCAAGTTTGCAACTTGTGATAAACTACCCCTCTATTGGCGCAAGTCTGTGACTTGTGACCCCTTTGCAAGTTTGCAACTTGTGATAAACTACGCCAATCATAACGTTAATATTATCCGCGTTAATCAACTAAATTCGCTTTATTAGCGTTGCTATTTACTACCAAAACTATTTTTTTTACTATAATTTTTCTGTTTTTTGCAACCCTCGATTATTTTTCTTGTCCTTAATTTTTGAAATTAAATTATTAATTATGAAAAACAAACTTTTTTATTTAGTCATAATCTTCTCAATAACAACTCTTACTTCTTGTTTAAAGCCTAAGGTTGAGGGCAATTATCATGTTGTTAGTATTAACAGAAACATTACAAGCTATAATGAAATTGTATCAGAAGGCAGTTATGAAGTATATTATTCTTATGATACTCTATGTAATGTTATAATTGAAGCAGAAGAGAATATAATTCCATATGTAGAAACCAATATTCATGGTCAAAGCTTGGTTATTAAAACTTCACACAGTCAAAGATTAGAAACTCATTTTCCAATAAAGGTTTTTGTTACCTCTCCAACTTTAAGCAATGTTATACTTTCTGGTTCTGGATCAATTTCAGTAGATAGTATAAAAACGTGTAATCTTGGAATAAATTTAAAGGGATCTGGAAATATAAATGTTGAGTCCTATACCCAACTAATTAAAGCTACAATATCCGGTTCGGGGAATTTATGTCTTTCCGGACATACCTCTACCGGCGAATGTAATATTTCTGGTTCTGGTGAAGTAAATGCCTATAACATTATTCAGGATACATGCTTTGCAAACATCTCCGGATCTGGCTCGATGAATTTACAAGTAATAGATTATTTAAATGCACATATTAGTGGTAGTGGACAAATTTACTATATCGGAAACCCGATTATAAATACACATATTACAGGATCAGGAAGAATAATTCATCAATAAATGTAAAAAATAAATAATATGAAAAGAATTACTTTTTTAGCTTTAGCAATTGTTCTTGCTTTTTCAGCTATTTCTCAGGAACAAAATGTACCATACGAAATAAAAACTATACTTGGTAAAAATACTTCACATGGTGGTTATTTCGGATTATCCTGGGGTTATTCGCAAGTAAATGGCAAAGATGCTGTAATTGGCGGTGCAAGGCTTGGCTGGATAATAAATCATTCTTTTGCAATGGGAGTTGCAGGAAGTGGTTTTGCAAATAATGTAAGTTATAAATCAGCCGAAAATGGAAGCGATTATTATTTATCAGGCGGTTGTGGTGGATTGTTTTTTGAACCAATTATTGGATCTAGACTTCCTATTCATGTCGCATTTCCTGTAACTATAGGTGTCGGTGACGCTCAATTAAATCAAACTTTTTATAACGGTGCCGAACCATGGGAAACTTTTGTTACGGATGAAAATGCATTTATGTTTGTAGAACCTGGTGTTGCTATTGAATTAAATATGTTAAAACATTTCAGAATAGCTGTTGGAGTTAGTTATAGATATACATCACCTATCCGATTAGAATATTTATCAGCATCTGTATTAAACGGATTATCAGGAACTGTTACATTAAAATTTGGAAAATTTTAATGTAACACCAAAGCTTATTGCATTCTCTTTTAATTAATAAATTTCGGGTCATTTTTAGCTATCGCCAAAAGTATATGCTTTATCAAGAAAAAAATTATGTTTGGTTGCTTTTTCCATAATATTTGAAGTCTTATGTCTATGCTTTTTTAAGTAGAATAATTTATTCTATAATCTTAAACAAAATGCAGGGTTAATAGAATAATGTACTTTATTGAGTTCTTATTTTTTATAGTGTTATATTAATTAGCCACTTTTATTTAAATCTGAATTTGGTTAAAATTCTATGTGAAATATATCAAACAGTTTTACTAATTAAACAAGAATTAATATATCAAACAGGAATGTGATTTAGTCTATTATATAAAATACCTTTACTTTTGTATTTGATATTATAAAACTATGAGGTTTTTTGTTTGTCTTTTTATTAGTTTAAGTTTTTTTATTTATTCTTGCCAGAATAATGAGAAACCTGTTTTTGATGAAAATGCATCGCAAAATGATACAAATAAAGTAATTGAATTGTTAATACTAGTCAATAATAATGTAATTTCAAACCCAAAGTTTGCAAAAGAAAAAGGAAATGAGGCAATTACGTTAGCTCAATCTATTGGCTATAAAAAAGGTTATGTAAATGGACTTTTAAATTTAGGTCAGGTTTATTTGAAAGGCAATGAATATGTAATGGCTAAGCGATATTTTATGTCGGCATTAATGTATTTAAAAGAAAACGAATTGATTTTACTTGAGCCCAAATGTCTTGGTAGCCTTGGAATTGTCTCCGAAAGATTATGCAATTATCCCGAAAGTATTAATTATTATGAAAGTTGCAGAAAAGCATTTACGAAAATTAATGATACTGTTGGCGTAATTAAAAGTCAGATCAATATTGGAAATGTATATAATGCATTAGGAAATACTTCAAAAGCGGTAAGTGTTTTACTTGAGGCAATTAGGATGTCAGAATTGATTAATAATGAAAATGTAAAAGGTGTTTGTTTAAACAATTTAAGTACTTTATATCAAGAAATGGGAAAAAATGATGAAGCACTTAAATCTTTTTTTATTGTTTCAGAAATTACAATAAAATCTGCTGATAGTTCTGGACTTGCAAATGCTTATAATAATATAGGTATTACATATCAGAGTTTAAAAAACAATGATTTGTCCCTTAAGTATTATTTGAAGTCTGCTGAAATTAGGCAAGTAATGAATGATAAAACTGGTTTGGCAATTTCATTTAATAATATTGGGTCTTTAAGGTATGATGCAAAAGATTACAAATCGGCTCTTGATTATTTTAAAAAGGCATACGAAATTACAGAAGAGACTCAGGATTTGTTGCCCTCTAGTAAATATTTAAAGAATATTAGTGATGCATATAGTAAACTTGGTAAATACAATGAAGCAATCGACTGTTTAAACCAAAGTTTATCTATTGCAAACAAAATTGGTGCTAGTTCCGAGAAATCAACAACATTAAATGCTTTATCGGAAGTATACATTCAAACAAATGATTATGAATTGGCTTATAACTATTTTAAGGCTTACAGTTTATATAACGATTCATTAAATGTTCTTGAAAATAATAAAGCTATTGAAGAAATGAAAGGGCTTTATGAGTCTGAAAAGAAAGAACAGCAAATAACAAAACTAGAGTCAGAAAAGCAATCGGCTAAACTTACAAATATTTTGCTTTATGGTTTTGCAGTAATGCTTGTTATTATTGGCGGGTTGATTTTTTTATGGCAAAGAAACAAAAGCATAAAAAACAGGCAAAATGCCGAATATCGTCAATCTTTAATTGAAGAAAAACTTACTGTTGCAAAATTAGAACAACATAATCTAAAGCAGGAACTTCAATATAAAGAGAAAGAGCTGGTTAATATGGCATTATACATAATTCAGAAAATAGAATTCATTGAATTGTTAAATAACGAATTAAAAACTCTTCAAAAAGAATCCAAGGAAGAAAAAAATGAAGTTGTAAATAAGCTTTCACAATTAATCTCAGCAAATGTAAAACTTGACAAAGAACGGTTAGATTTTCAATTACATGTAGAAAATGTTAACCAATCTTTTTTTATAAAACTCAAAGAAAAATTTCCTGGTATTACTGAAAACGAAAAGAAACTTTCTGCATTACTTAGAATTAACCTATCTTCAAAAGATATTGCATCTATTTATAATATTTCGCCATCAAGTGTTGATATGAATCGTTACAGATTAAGGAAAAAATTAAACTTAAATTCCGACGAAAATCTAGGCGAGTTTTTAAATAACATATAAAATATTAATATTGCTTTTTATTAAAGCTCACAAATAAAGTTGTTTATGTGATTTGCTGTATGGGTGTTTTTTTTTGTTGTATAGATAGTTTATAGGTGAAAAACTGTAATGGTTTAAAATAACAGTCGTACTTTTGACCAAGAAATTTTTCAAAAAATATAATTATGAAAACAAAGTTTAAAATTTTTGCTTTAGTGTTACTTTCTTTTTCGATAGTATTAATAAACTCGTGTAAGAAAGATAAAAAAGAGGATACGATAGATACTACTAAAAAGTATGTGTTAGTTATCGAAAACGGTGCTCAAACAATGTCACCCGACGGTCATATTACTTATACCGCAATTTTGGTTGACGTTAATGGTACAGTAACTCCTGCAACCGGAGTATCATGGACTTCTTCAAGTACTTCAGTTGCAACAATTACTTCAGCTGGTGTTGTAACAGCTGCTGGAACAGGTGAAGTGAAAATAACAGGTTCCGTTTTAAAAGATAATGTAACTTATACTGCATCTGTTCCGCTTGGAATTAGTATGCCTTCAGCATTTGCAGTTGCACCTTCTGCAATTATGTGGACAAAAGGAGATAATCTTCAGTTAGAATCCGTTTATATGTCAACAGCAGGTATAACAAATCCAACTTGTACATATCAATCAAGCAATACTGCAATTGCTACAGTTTCTTCAACCGGTTTAGTAACTTTTGTTGAAGTTGGCGAATGTACAATTACAGTAACAGCAACAAGTATTCAGGGAAGTCCAGTCGTAATAGTTCCTGTTCTTGTTATTGGAATTCCGGAAGTTGCAATTCCAATTATTAGAATTGAAGTAAATCCTCCATCAAAAGATTTATTCAAAAATGAGACACAACAATTAGCTGCAAAAGCATATAAAAGTGATGGTAGCGAAGCAACCGGAATTTCGTTTACATGGAATTCAACAGATCCTGCAATAGCAAGTGTAAGCGCTACTGGACTTATTACTCCTTTAAAAACCGGTACAACTTATATTCAGGCAAAAGCTGATGGAATTATTGGTCAGGCAGAAATTACTGTTAACTCTGATACTCTTGTAGTTGTTACTCCATTTTATACTTCGATACCAGCAGGTGGAACAAAACAATTTACAGCACAAGCTTATCATATTACAAGAACTTCTTCAACACCATATACAGGAATAACTTTCGATTGGTTAATTCCAACTTATGGTTTTCCAATGTTTGATATTGCAACTGTAAATGCTACCGGCTTAGTTACAATGAAAGCTGATGCAATAGTTGGTATGTCAACTTTTGTAATGGCATCTGATCATAATAATCAATGGGTTGGAAGCGTGGGAACAATTATGGTAGCAATTGCTGATGATTGTGATTGCGGTGCAGGAAATGCTTCTGTAAATAGTATTCAGGTGTCTAATGGAAGTTCAATTAATATGTCTTTGTTTTCTGGATTACCTGTTCAGCTTAATGTTACCGCTCTTGATGCAGTTGGCGGTACAGTTGCAAATCCAGGTTTAGTATATTGTTCAGATAATATTCTGGTTGCAAGTGTTGATGCATCCGGTCAGATTATAGCTGCTGGCGAAGGCGATGCAATTATTAAAATTTGTTCAGGAACATATGCTCAAACAACAGTAAACGTTCATGTAACATTAATGAAATAAAACTAATTGTTTTATAACTTTTTAAGGGAAGATATTTTATGTCTTCCCTTTTTTATTTTATGCTTAAATGCCTGTTGTTATTATAAGTTATTCTTTTTTACTAGACCACTTCCCCATAATAACATAAAAGTAATTAAACCATTTATGATTAGTAATTCATAGCCTAGTTCGTATCCATTAAAGAGTTGTTTGGAATATGTACTTAGAAAAAAGCAGATTATTGGAGAAAGAATAGCAATAACAGGTACAATTTTATCATATACAGGTCTTTTTGTAAATAATCCAAAACTGTATAATCCTAATAAAGGGCCATAGGTATAACCCGCAACTGTTAATAGTTTACTAATAACAGCCTGATCGTTTATTGCTCTAAAAACTACAATAATAATTAATAATAACAAAGCAAATGCAAGATGAACCTTGTATCTTGTGTTACGAATTTGTTTTTCTTTTAGATTTTTTTTATTTAATCCTAAAAAATCAACGCTAAATGAAGTAGTAAGAGAAGTTAATGCACCATCGGCACTTGGGAATGCCGCAGAAATTAATCCAATTAAAAATATTATTCCAACAGCCGGACTAAAATATTTAAGTGCTAACAAAGGATAAAGATCGTCTGTAGTTTTGGGAATATTAATGTTGTTGGCGCTTGCATACATATAAAGTATTGCACCTAAAAATAAGAACATAAAAATAACAAATACCATAATGATTGAAAAAGTAAACATGTTTTTTTGTGCATCTTTTAAATTTTTGCAACTAAGATTTTTTTGCATCATCTCCTGATCAAGCCCTGTCATTGTAATTGTAATAAACATACCAGCAAAAAACTGTTTCAAGAAATGTCGTTTATCATTCCAGTCATCTGCAAAAAACATATCAGACATATTTGAAATTCTGACATTTTCAATTAGCTGAGGAAAACTTATATTCATTTCTTTTGAAATAAAAACAATAGTTAAAATAACTGCAGTTAACATACCGAATGTTTGAAGAGAATCGGTCCAGACAAGAGTTTTTACACCGCCCTGATATGTATATAAAATAACTAAAACAATAAAAATTAATACTGTTACCCAGAATGGTACATTCCAGGCATCAAACACAAAAATCTGAAGTACATTAATTACAATATACATTCTAAATGATGCGCCTAAACTTCTTGAAATAATAAAGAAAAAAGCACCTGTTTTATAGGACCAGAAACCAAATCTGGTCTCTAAATATGAATAAATGGAAGTAAGATTTAATTTATAATATAATGGCAAAAGCACAGTCGCTATAACAATATATCCACATAAATAACCAAATGCCATTATCATGTAAGAAAATTGAGTTGAGCCAACCCACCCGGGAACCGACATAAATGTTACTCCCGAAAGTGAAGTGCCAATCATTCCAAATGCAACAACAAACCATGGTGATTTTTTATTTGCATTAAAAAATGTATGCGACGTGGCTCCTTTTGAAGTGAAATATGCAATAACCAATAAAAGAATGAAATAAACCGAAATAATTGAAAAAACTAATATTGAACTCATGGTTTCAATTGTTATTTTAAATTTTTGTTATTACAATTATACATAATAGAAGTCTATTTCTTTTTACCTTTGCAATAAATTATCCCCAATTTTATGAACTCTTCAGGTTATCCTTCAAAGCTGCTTGAAAAGGCAGTAAACGAATTCTCAAAACTTCCAGGTATCGGACAAAAAACAGCTTTTCGTTTAGTTATGCATCTGTTAAAACAAGGAAAACTGCCAGTTTTTGAATTTGCAACTTCACTTACAACTCTTGCCGATGAAATAAAATATTGTAAAACCTGTCATAATATTTCTGATAATGATATTTGTGAAATTTGTAGCGACAGCCGAAGAGATGCTGGTTTGCTTTGCGTTGTTGAGTCGGTAAAAGATGTTATGGCTATTGAAAACACTCATCAGTTTAAGGGTGTTTATCATGTACTTGGTGGATTAATTTCTCCAATGGACGGAGTTGGCCCATCTGATTTAAATATTTCAACCTTAGAAGAAAAAGCATCATCAGGAAATTTTCGTGAAATCATTTTAGCACTTAGTACTACTATGGAAGGCGATACAACTAATTATTATGTTTATAAAAAGTTAAGTCGCTTTGAGGTTGACATAACAACAATTGCACGAGGTGTTGCTATTGGTGACGAGTTAGAATATGCAGATGAGATTACATTGGGTAAATCGATAACCAATCGCGTACATTTCGAAAATACTGTAAAAGGGTAATTTATTACATTTTGATTATATAAAATAAGAATTATTTTTACAAAGTAAATTATTCTAACAAATTAACAGCATTATTATGTGTAAAAATTATTTTATTGTAGTTATAATTATAACTATCATCTCATCTTTTTTAGGTTGTGTTAAAGACGGACCTATTGGCCCAGTCGGTGCACAAGGTCCTATGGGGCCTGTAGGAAATGGTAGCGCCGATCCTCGTTTATATGCAAAGTGGGAAGTAATAAGTGGTTCGTCAAATTTAAAATATCTCACATTAAATAATGATAATATCTGTGTTAGTTTATATTCAAATAGTGTAAATTTTAATTCTGTAATCAAGCAATTTCAAATCATAACAAATAGTCAAATAACTAATTATAATTATAAAATATCAAATGATACTTTAACATTATCAAATTTAACAGAATTAATTATTTTAAAAAAGAATTTAAATGCTCCTGATGCAAATGAATGGGTAAATGAGTTAAATATTATTGATAGTATAAACGTACAACTAAATTCAAACTATGTTTCTGACATGGGATTTGACGGGGTTAACGTCCTTATTGTGCCTGATTATCAAACCGATACTATAATAAAGGTTAATCCTAATACTCATTCAATATCAGGATATTACAAATTAAATTATTTGAGTTTTTATGGAAATGTAAATTATAGCAATTCTAAGATTTGGATTACAGATTATGAGGCAATTAAAAAAGTAAATATTATAACTGGAAATGTTGAATTGACAAGTATACCATTAATTAATCCTGGTGATGCTTTTCGTGGTTTAGCATTAGCAGGAAATAAAATGTGGTTTTGTTCATTTACCAATGGATTATTTACCTGGGATACTTTAACAAATGAAAAAACAAAAATATACCCAAATTATTTCGATGCACTTGAATACGTTAATGGCTTCTTATATTTGCAAACTGGTAATTATATTTATAAATGTGAGCTTAATCCATTTAGGGCTGTTAAGACTTATTATATAAGCGATCTTAGTTTTAATTATAGTAGTGGATTAACTTATGATGGTTCAAATTTTTGGATTTATGGAATTAAAAATGGCGATATAAAATACAAGCTTTTGAAATTGAGTAATTAGTTAAAATCATTTTTCTGTTAATAAACAGTATGTCCTTTTAAATTGATAAATTTGCTAAATTTTAAAATTTTAATTATGAAAAAAATAGTTGTTGTTGTAATGGCGATTATTATGGGCATGTCATTGGGTTTACATGCGCAAAAAATGGATGTAGGAACTAGTTTTTTAAGCTTAGGAATTGGACCAAGTAATCATTATTCTGGCTTTCATTCTGGCGGAACACCAGCGTTTAAATTGGCATATGATCATGGATTTCGTGAAATTGGTCCAGGTACTTTAACCTTAGGTGGATCTTTAGGCTTTTTTACAACACATTATGACAGCAGAACATGGGATGGATTAAATTATTATAATTATACATGGCGCTGGACTTATATTGTAGGAGCATTTAGGGTTGGGTATTATTATAATTTTAAAGATCTTGATATCCCTGATTTAAATGTTTATGGAGGATTAGGAATTGGGCTTCGTTATGTTGCATTTAGTGATAATTATAGTGGTCCGACTCAGTATTATTCAGCCTATAATGGTTCAAACACCGCTTTTCATTTTGCTTTTTATGGGGGTGCAAATTATTTTTTAACAAAAAAGTTAGCCTTTTTTCTTGAATTTGGTTACGATATAAGCTATGTTACAGTTGGTGTAACATTTCATTTATAATTATTTCACTATTTGTTCGTTTGATGCAAATAACGAACATTCGGTATAATTGTATATTTTTGCCCGTTGATATTTTAACCGGTTGAAACTTTCTGTAATCATAGTAAATTATAATGTTAAACACTTTCTTGAACAGTGTTTACATGCTGTATTAAATGCTGCCAGAAATACCGAAACAGAAATTTTTGTTGTAGATAACCATTCTGTGGATGGCTCTTGCACCATGGTTAAAGAGAAATTCCCCAATGTTGTATTAATTGAAAATAAAGAAAATCTCGGATTTTCAAAAGCCAATAATCAGGCAATAAATAAATCAAAAGGTGAATATGTTTTACTGTTAAACCCAGATACTGTTGTAGAGGAAGATACCTTTCAGAAGGTTGTGGAATTTATGGATTCGCATCCCGAAGCAGGTGGTTTGGGAGTTAAAATGATCGATGGTAAAGGAAATTTTTTACCCGAATCGAAAAGAGGATTGCCAACGCCAGCTGTAGCATTTTATAAAATATTCGGATTATCAAAATTGTTTCCTAAGTCGAAAACATTTAGCAAATATCATTTAGGATTTTTAAATAAAGATGAGAATCACGAAATAGAAATTTTATCTGGTGCTTTTATGCTCATGCGAAAAACAGCATTAGAAAAAACAGGTTTACTCGACGAATGTTTTTTTATGTATGGCGAAGATGTAGATCTTTCTTATCGCCTTATACTTGCAGGATATAAAAATTACTATTATTCAAAAACTACAATAATTCACTATAAAGGCGAAAGCACTAAAAAGGGAAGTATAAATTATGTGCGAATGTTTTATAAAGCAATGGCAATTTTTGCACGTAAACATTTTTCTAAAGGAAATGCTAATTTATTTTCGCTTTTAATATCTGTTGCAATATGGTTCAGAGCCTCTATCGCATTAGGCACACAGTTTTTTAAAAGTATGGCAACGCCCGTATTTGATGGAGCAATAATTTATTCAGGATTTTTTGTTATAACAAAATATTGGGAAGAATATAAATACCATGGAGATGGTAGTTATCCTCTTATTTTTCTTAAATATGTGGTGCCTGTTTATATGTTACTTTGGTTATTTTCGGTTTTTTATTTGGGTGGATATTCGCGTCCCGTAAAAATTAAAAATGTATTTAAGGGAATTGGTTTTGGTATATTGTTAGTATTGGTATTCTATGCGTTGTTAAATGAAACAATGCGCTTTTCGAGAGCTATATTATTAATAGGAATGCTGTGGACGGTTATTGCAGTTCCTGCATTTCGTTTTTTACTGCATTTCTCAAGAATTTCGGTTTTTAAATTACATAAGTACAGAAAAAAGAGAATTGTATTAGCTGGTAGTGTCGAGGAATGCATAAGAGTTGAACAGCTATTAAAAAACACAGGTTTGCAGTTTGATTTAATAGGATTTGTTACAACAAATGGGCTAATATCAAATGATAAATATATAGGTAGAATAGATGAGCTTACAGAAATTGCTCAAATAAATAGAATCGATGAAATTGTATTCTGCTCTCGCGATATTCCTTCAGCAAATGTTATTAGAAGTATGGTAAATCTTTCGGCATTTAATATTGAGTATAAAATTGCAGGACCAGAAAGCATTGCTATTATTGGAAGTAATTCTATTGACACAGCTGGTGATTTATATGAAGTTCATTTTAATTCTATCGCAAGTGAGTTAAATCGTCGTAACAAAAGATTAATTGACATTGCATTTTCTATTTTACTTTTGGTCTTTTTACCACTAGTATTGTTTTTTGTAAAGAATCCACTAGGGATGTTTAAAAATATTGCTTTGGTTTTAGCCGGCATTAAAACATGGGTTGGATATATAAATAATAAAAGAAATAATATGTTGCCAAAACTTAAACCAAGTGTATTAAACCCAGAGCCAAAAAACCAAAATATTGAAATTAATTCAGATACTGTTGCACAAATGAACTTATTATATGCTAAGGATTATAAGGTAACTATAGATATAGCATGTATGTTTAAAAAGTTCAAAGAAATTGGAAATTTAAAATAGCAACAAAATAATAATAACAAGTAACACAAAGAAAATGAAAGTTGCAGAGATTTTAAGAAACACAAAGAAAACACTTATCTCATTCGAAATTTTGCCACCTTTAAAGGGCGACAGCATTGAGGGAATATATCGTACAATTGAACCTTTGTTAGAATTTAAACCGCCTTATCTAAATGTAACATATCACCGTGAAGAAGTTGTATATAAAAAACACGAATCAGGATTATTAGAACGCAGAATAGTTCGTAAAAGACCAGGCACAGTTGCTATTTCTGCTGCACTTCATTATAAGTATGGAATTGAAGTTGTTCCTCATATTATTTGTGGTGGTTTTTCGCGCGAGGAAACTGAAAATGCTTTACTCGAATTACATTTTCTTGGAATAAGAAATGTGTTAATTGTTAGGGGCGATCCTGATAAATCGACTAAAACATTTGTTCCTGAGGAAAATGGAAATAATTATGCTATCGATTTAGTTAAGCAGGTAATGGATTTAAATCAGGGAAAATACCTTGATGACGATTTGATGAATAGCACTAAAACCTGCTTTTCCGTTGGTGTTGCAGGCTACCCTGAAAAACATCCAGAAGCACCAAACATGAGAAGCGATTTAGCCTACCTAAAAGAAAAAATTGATGCCGGTGCTGAGTATGTTGTTACACAATTATTTTACGACAATCAAAAGTTTTTCAATTTTGTTGATGAGTGCCGTAAAGCTGGAATAACAGTTCCAATTATACCCGGACTAAAACCGATTTCTGTTTTAAGTCACTTAAATATTCTGCCAAAAACATTCTACATAGAAATTCCTGAAGCACTTGAAAAAGAAGCTAAAAAATGTAAAACCAATGATGAAATAAGACAAGTTGGAATTGAATGGGCTATAATGCAGTCAAAGGAATTGGTAGCTTCAGGAGTTCCTGTTGTGCACTATTATACTATGGGAAAATCAGACAATACTCGAAAAATTGTTGAGGCAGTTTTTTAAATAAATCTATATTTATAGCGTCTTCGCTATAAATATTTTAGTTCAAATATATTTTCCATTCTATTTATTGTGAGCACCACCTCTATTTATAGTGTCTGCGCTATAAGTAACTGAAAGTAAGCAATGTTATGTAATAGTTTTTAACTGAAAAACACAAAGCCAAAAACAACTGATATACCTAAAAATAAACCTGCTAATACTTGTAAAGGTGTGTGGGCATTTAATCTTAATCTTGCTGCAGAAACTAAACCGGCAACAATTATGCATGCAATTATAAAAAACTGTAAATTAACATCAAGGCGAATAGATAATGCCATTAAAGCACCGATTATACCGCCAATTCCCATCATATGGTAGCTTATTTTCCACCAGATTGTAATTAATAGCGCAAAAGATGCCATTGCTACAATTGAAGTTATGTAACCTATAATAACAGTTGGCATAGGTAATTTGTTAAGCATATAATAACCTAGAAAATAAAAAACAAGAGTAAACACAGCTGGCATTATTCTTTCGCTGCGATTATCCATTTCAATGTTTTTAATTAATCTTCTGTAAATAAAAAGCGGTAAAGAAAGTAACGGTAAAATGCAGGTACATGAACCAATAACAATATAAATAAAATTCTTGGCATCACTGTTCATTGTTTCAATATATGTTCCTGAATTAAAAAAAAGGTAAAGTCCTATTGTCGGCATTAACAAAGGATGAAAAATATATGAAATAATTGTTGCCGATATTTTTTCAGCTTTAGTAATTTCTTCAGTCATTTTATAAATTCTAAAGCTCTTTTCTTAGTCTTCCTACTGGAATATTTAACTGTTCGCGATATTTTGCAATTGTTCGTCGTGCAATAGGATAGCCTCGCTGCAAAAGAACTTCTGCAAGTTCCTCGTCTGTTAAAGGGTTGTGTTTATTTTCTTTTTCAATTTCGTCTTGTAATATTTTTTTTATCTCACGGGTAGATACTTCTTCACCGGCATCGTTTTGCATCGACTCAGAAAAGAAGAATTTTAACGAAAAGATTCCAAATTGAGTTTGAACATATTTACTGTTTGCTACTCTCGAAATTGTACTAATATCTAAACCTGTAATGTCTGCAATGTCTTTCAGTATCATTGGTTTCATCATTGTTTCATCACCTTCTCTAAAAAAATCCTGCTGATATCCAACTATTGCATTCATTGTTATTAACAACGTGTTCTGTCTTTGTTCCAGCGCATCAATAAACCATTTAGCCGAATCAACTTTTTGTCTGGCAAATGTTATGGCTTCTTTTTCGCGTTTATCTTTTTTGTTTTTATTTGCTTGAAAATTCTGAATCATATTTGTGTAAGCCTGACTTACTCTAAGTTCAGGGGCATTGCGGGAATTTAGAGAAACATAAAGTTTTCCGTCGCTATTGTCAAGAACAAAATCAGGGGTTATCTGATGTATGTTTTTATTCTGTGGATCGGAAAAAGAATTACCCGGGCGTGGACTTAAGTGAATAATTTCGTCAACAGCAGTTTTTAATTCCGATTCAGTAATCGAGAGTTTTTTAATTATTTTATCAAAATGCTTTTTTGTAAATTCATCAAACTGTTCACTTAAAATTGAAATGGCATGTCTTATGGCGGGGTTTCTATTATCTTTTCGTGTAATTTGAAGAAGCAAACATTCTTGAAGAGAGCGTGCTGCAACCCCTGGTGGATCTAATTGCTGAATTATTTCAAGAATCTCTAAAAGCTCTTTTTCAGTTGTTGTTTCGTTTTGCAGAAAAGCTAAGTCGTCAACTATCGAAGAAATTTCCCTACGTAAATATCCATCCTCGTCAAGGTTACCAATTAAATATTCAGCAAGTTTTGTTTGTTGAGGTGTTAAAAACCTTAATCCAATTTGCGATGTTAAGCTTTCGTGAAATGTTGACCCCGTTGAATAAATAAATTCTTTTCGATCGTCATCTTTCGAGTAATTATTTACATTTAAATTATAGTATGGGGTTTCGTCGTCATCGTCGTCAATATAATCTTCTAACGAAAATTCTTCATCTTTTTTTGGCTCTTCAACTTCTTCTTCAAAATCTTCATCAAGATTTTCGTCATCATCAGAAATATCATCGTCATTATTATCAATCTCTTCTTCTGCTTCACCTTCTTCTAAAGCAGGATTTTCTTCCATCTCTTTTTTAATACGTTGCTCTAGTTCCATAGTAGGAATTTCGAGAAGCTTTATAAGCTGTATCTGTTGTGGCGAAAGCTTTTGCAAAAGCTTTTGCTGTAATCGTTGGTCTAACATATTGCTTTGTTTTTCCTTGTAAAGACGTAAACGAAAAGTTTATTTTAAAGTTACAAGTTTTATTTAAAACTCAGCATTTTTAGGTGTTCTTGGGAATGGAATTACGTCGCGAATATTTGCCATTCCTGTTACAAATAAGATTAATCTTTCAAAGCCAAGTCCAAAACCACTATGAGGTGCTGTTCCAAATTTACGGGTTTCTAAATACCACCACATATCTTTTGAAGGAATCTGTAGTTCGTTAATTCTTGCTTCAAGTTTTTCTAAATTTTCTTCTCGCTGCGATCCGCCAATTATTTCGCCAATTTTAGGAAATAAAACATCCATTGCCCTAACGGTTTTTCCATCAGTATTTTGTTTCATGTAAAATGCTTTTATTTCCTTTGGATAATCAATTAAAATTACCGGTTTATTGAAATGTTTTTCTACAAGATAACGCTCGTGTTCTGATTGTAAGTCTGTTCCCCATGAAACTGGAAATTCAAATTTTTCTCCCGATTTCATTAGAATTTCAACGGCTTCAGTATAAGTTAAGCGTTTAAAGTCATTGTTAACAACAAATTCTAAACGAGAGATTAATTCTTTGTCGTACATCTCATTTAAAAAATTTAAATCTTCTTTGCAGTTTTCTAATGCATATTTTACAAGGTATTGCACAAAATCCTGCGCAAGAGTCATGTTGTCTTCTAAATCATAAAATGCCATTTCAGGTTCAATCATCCAGAATTCTGCAAGATGCCGGGGAGTATTTGAGTTTTCGGCTCTAAAGGTCGGACCAAAAGTATAAATTTCAGAAAGTGCCATTGCTGCTAGTTCGCCTTCAAGCTGACCAGATACTGTAAGATTTGTTTCTTTTCCAAAAAAGTCTTGCGAAAAATCAATTTTTCCTTCTGGTGTTTTTGGTAAATTATGAGGATCAAGAGTTGATACTCTAAACATTTGTCCTGCACCTTCGGCATCCGACCCTGTAATAATAGGTGTATGAATGTAGTAAAAACCTTTATCGTTAAAATATTTGTGGATAGCAAAAGCCATATTATGCCGAATTCTTAAAACTGCGCCAAAAGTATTTGTTCGTGGCCTTAAATGTGCAATGCTTCTTAAAAATTCCAAAGTATGCCCTTTTTTCTGTAATGGATAAGATTCGGGATCGCTTGTTCCATATAATTGAATCTCTTTTGCTTGCATTTCAACAGGTTGGCCTTGGCCTTGCGACTCTACTAATATTCCTTTAACTTTAATACAAGCGCCAGTTGTAATATTTTTTAATGCTTCTTCGCCAAAAACAGCAATATCAACAACAACTTGCATGCTATGAATGATTGAACCATCATTTATTGCAATAAAACTTACATTTTTATTTCCTCTACGAGTTCTAACCCAGCCCTCTACAATAACTTCTTTTCCAAAATCTTTGGATAATAATAACTCTTTAATTTTAATGCGTTTCATGTTAAATATTTTGAACTACAAACCTAATATGATTTTTACTGCTCTCCAAACATTTCAACAGATCATAAATAACTTTAATGAAATTTATGAAATGGATAAAAAACCGTTTTGAATTTTTAAAAAGTTTCTAAAATTACACTTAATACGACAATACAGGTTGTTAAGAGGCTTAGTTGTTTTGTTAAGAAGTTCATTGTTGTTTTTTTATATTTCAAATTGTATTTTTATACCGAAAGTAATAATCTTATTTATGTTTAAAAAATGCAAAACATAGACTTATGATTATTTCCCTTTTTTGATATATATTTTTTGTCTATCTTGTGCATTTATTTTTAATTTGTAAGTAAAAATTAACTAGAAAAATAATTATATGAGAACCAAGCGTTTATTTTTATCTTTAACATTATTGTTAGCTGCGGGTGTTGCTTTTACTTTTTTAACATCATTAACTAACAATGCTGATGTAATCTTGAAAAGCAAGAATTCTATTCAGAATTTTTTAAAGAACCACAGTATTATCAATGATTTCTTTTTAGAAGGCGATGCACCAAAAGATGGTAATGGAAAAGTTCGTGCAAATAAAGAATCCAATGTTAAAAAGACTCCGGCAGCTCAAATGAGTTGGGTAGAAATGGGCCCAAGTAATATTGGTGGAAGAACAAGATCGGTACTAGTTGATAAAAACAATTCAAATATTGTTTTTGCTGGTTCTGTTGGTGGGGGAATTTGGAAATCAACTACCGGTGGTCTTTCCTGGGATAAAATTACAGGAAGTGATGCTTTAGATAATATTATTGTAAGTTCAATTTGCCAGGCTTCAAATGGCGATATCTATGTTGGAACAGGTGAATATTATGGTTCTTATAAGGGTTTAGGATATAGAGGACAAGGTATTTGGAAGTCTGTAAATGCGGGTGATACATGGACACAATTAACATCAACTTGGAATAATGCTGATGATTCAAAAAATATTTTTTATTATGTAAGTAAAATTGCAATTCATCCTACAAATTCAAGTAAGATTTATGCTGCCACAGCTAAAGGCTTAAGAGTGTCCATTGATGCTGGTAGTACATGGTCAAATCCAATTACTGATACATATGCCGATTCTGTTTGTACTGATGTTCAGGTAAGCAAAGATGGATTGGTAGTTACAGCTGCTTTAGACTGTAATGCATATGTTTGTAATACTGGAAATGACGTTTTTGTTAATGTTTCCGGAGCATTAGTAACTCAAATTCCTACAGACGTAAAACGCATAGAATTTGCAATTGCTCCTTCTAATTCAGATTATGTTTATTGCCTTGCTGCAGCAAACGATGGTGGATTAAAAAATGTATATAAATCAGCAGATAAAGGTAATACTTTTACTAAAATGATACCTGTATTAAGTTCTCAGTTTACACCATTTGGTATTGTTGTAAATAGTACCACTATTATCAAACGAGGACTTTATAATAATGTAATCTCTGTATTCCCTGATGATCCAGAACATTTGTTATTAGGAGGTTATGATCTTTATGAGTATACGCCAGCTGCTTCTTGGCATGGCGTGTCGTCAAGTTTAAATAGTTTTTCTACATCATATATTC
The DNA here is from genome assembly GCA_903837285.1 of uncultured Bacteroidota bacterium. Taxonomy (GTDB): domain Bacteria; phylum Bacteroidota; class Bacteroidia; order Bacteroidales; family GWA2-32-17; genus GWA2-32-17. Next base: position 20,524 of record CAILUD010000099.1, read on the forward strand.
ATGCCGGAATTCATACAATTAAATTTGTTTCAAATTATTCTGCTTCAAATAAAATAATTTATGTAGGAACAGATGGTGGAGTGTTCCGCTCAACTGATGGTGCAGCTACATGGACACAAATGAATAAGAATTATAATACAGCAATTTTTAATTCTGTAAGTTTTTCTAATGATATAGCTGTAATAGGTGGTACACAAAATAATGGAACTCAATTAATAACTAGTACAGGAACAAATATTACTGATTCATATAAAATATTTGCGGGCGATGGCGGATACTGTGAGTTTTCAATGTTGAATCCTAGATTTATTTTTGCAACAAGCTCTTATGGTAAATTAGGAAGATCAATTGATTATGGTGTGAGTTTTGACTCTGCTGATGATAATATTTTCAGTAAAAATGTTAGAGGTACTCCTGATACTATAGCAACTTCTCTTCAATCATTTGTTACGCCTATTCGTTTATGGGAAAGTTTTTATGATACAAACAGTTTACAAATAATAATTTTTAAAGCTCCGCGTGTATATCATTTAGGAGATACTGCTTCTATTAGAACTCCATGCGAAAGATATATTGAGCATATTGTGACTTTAGCTGATTTAAAAGGGAATCCTAACGATTCTATAGAAAAATCTGACACTATTCTTGTTAAGGATACTTATCAATCTGTATTAGCAATGGGAATTAGTAGTAAAGCAGGAGTAGTAGTTGGTGGTGCTATCTGGATTACACGTGAAGGTCTTGATTTTTCTAAGGTTCCACCAGTTTGGTATAGGATTTCTAAATTAACTACAGTAAAAGAAATTCAAAAGATAGAATTTTCTAAAGATGGTGATCATTTATATTTTTCTGATTATAATTCAGCAACAGGTGTAAGCAAAATATATCGTTGTTCTAATCTTTTAATTAGTAGAGACAGTACTACTTGTAGCTTTAACTCTACTCAACAGATTATTACAACTACTGAAATCGGTAATTTTGATCGTAAAATTACAAGTATTGCAGTTGATCCTCGAAATGCAGAGAATATTGCAGTTACATTAGGAGGTTATAATAGTACTGATTATATTTATTATTCAAGTAATGCAGCTACAACTACATCATCAGTAACTACTGATAATTTTACATCAAGACAAGGTTCTTTATCTCCGATGCCTGTTTATAGCGCTATAATTAACTGGAATTCTATGGCTACCATCATAGGAACAGAATCAGGGGTATATTCAACAGATGATATTAGTGCTGCAACTCCAACTTGGGAAAAGCAAGCTGGCATGCCAAATGTTCCTGTAGTTCAACTTCGTCAACAATTTAAAGAAAATGGTTGGCTTGTTGCGCCTGTTGTTAATAATGGTTTTAATACCGGCATTAAAAATCATGGTTTCATATATGCTGCAACTGCTGGTCGTGGAATTTTTCGTTGCGAAGATTTTAGAGGACCGGTTAGTGTTCCTGAAATTGTAGGAAATAAAGCAAATTCTTTGAATATTGTTGTTTTCCCAAATCCTACAAAGGAAATAGCTAGCATTTCTTTTAATTTAAACAAAAGAAGTGATGTTGTTATTAGTATTTACGATTTATCAGGAAATGTTGTAAAAACAATTCCTTATAAAAATCAGGATGCTGGTAATCACAGTGTAAGTATTAACATCAATGATCTTTCTGCTGGTACTTACATTGCAGCAATGGAATCAAATGGTGTTAAAAACACTGCAAAATTTGTGATTTATTAATTTCTCATAGCTTACATTAAAGAAACCCTGTTGAGAGACAGGGTTTTTTATTTTATAAACATTACAAAGGTTTTTGTGGTTATACTTATAATCATTAATTTTGCGGATTCATTTTTATAGAAAACAGTATTAAATTTTATTGAATATGACAAAGATAAAAGTTGCGATTAACGGATTTGGAAGAATTGGAAGAAACGTTTTTAAAATTGCCTTAAATCGTTCTGATGTTGAAATTGTAGGTATAAATGATCTTACCGATACGCAAACTCTTGCTCATCTTTTAAAATATGATTCTACCCAAGGTAAATTCGATGGTACTGTTGCATTCGATAATGAGAATCTTATAGTAAATGGAGTTAAAATAAAAGTTACTTCAGAAAGAAGCCCGGCAAGTATTAAATGGTCGGTAACCCCTGATGTGGTAATTGAATCAACAGGTAAATTTGTAAGTAAAGAAAGCGAAAAAGGTGGATACGGAGATCATCTAAAAGCAGGTGCTAAAAAAGTTATTTTGACTGTACCATCAAAAGATACAATTGATAGAATGATAGTATTAGGAGTAAACGATAATGATTTACTCCCAACCGATCAATGTGTTTCTAATGCAAGTTGTACAACAAATTGTTTAGCTCCGGTAGTAAAAGTGTTAAATGATGCATTTGGAGTTGAAACAGGCTTTATGACAACAATTCATGCATATACAAACGATCAGATGATACTTGATTCGCCACATAAAGATTTAAGAAGGGCAAGATCATGTGCTGTTTCTCAGATACCAACAACAACTGGAGCCGCAAAAGCAGTTGGAAAAGTAATTCCAGAATTAAAAGGAAAATTAGATGGTTTGGCAATTCGCGTACCAACACCAACAGGTTCATTGGTTGATTTTGTTGTAAATTTAAAAACTGAAGCTACTAAAGAACAGATTAATGCGGCAATGAAAAAAGCTGCCGAAGGTCCAATGAAAGGAATTTTGGAATATACCGAAGATCCTATTGTTTCAGTTGATATTATTCATAATCCACATTCAAGTATATTTGATGCATTAAGCACAATGGTTATTGGTAAAACTGTTAAGGTTCTTTCATGGTACGATAACGAATGGGGATATTCAAATAGAGTAGTAGATTTAATACCTCTACTTTTTAAATAAAAATAGGAAACCGGCATTTGCCGGTTTTTTATTAGTCATTAAATCAAAAACATGAATCTAATTTGTCATGCTGAACAAATTGAAGCATCCACATTGATAAGCTAGATTTATATTTATTATAAAAAGTAAAAACAAGGTGAATACTTCTGGTTTTACAGAAATAAAAAATGATGTGGATTTTGAAAAATCTGCTCTTGATACATTTTGTTATCAAGCCGAAAAGAATATTGTATACAAAGAATATTTAAGTCTGTTAAAAATTAATACCAAAAAAATTAAAAAAATTAACGAAATCCCTTTTTTACCCGTTTCTTTTTATAAAACACATAAAATAACAACTGCACAAACTAACTCGGAAGCTGTATTTACAAGCAGCGGGACAACTGGCGATGAAACCTCAAAACATTACGTACACGAACTTTCGATTTATAAAAAAAGTTTTTTAAAATGTTTTGAAAAATTTTATGGAAATCCTAAAGAATATTGCATTTTAGCATTATTGCCATCGTATTTGGAAAGAGAAGGCTCGTCTTTGGTGTTTATGGTAAGTGAACTAATAAAACTAAGTGAGAATAAAGACTCAGGTTTTTTTCTTGAAAACACAAATGAATTAAATATAACAATACGTAAATATATTAATGCCACAAAAAAAGTTATATTATTAGGCGTTAGTTTTGCTTTGTTAGATTTTACAGAAAAGTTTCCACAACAATTAACAGATAATTTTATAGTGATGGAAACTGGTGGAATGAAAGGAAGAAAAAAGGAAATTACAAGACAAGAATTACATCAAAGACTATACTCTGGCTTTGGAATTAACACTGTGCATAGCGAATATGGAATGACAGAGTTGTTATCTCAGGCTTATTCTTCAGGTAATGGATTATATAATTGTCCGCCATGGATGAAAATTTTTATTCGTGACCCATATGATCCATTTAATTTATTAAAAAAAGGCAAAACCGGTGGAATAAATATTATTGATTTAGCAAACAAACATTCATGTTCATTTATTGAAACACAGGATTTAGGAAAAATAAATGATGATGGAAGTTTTGAGGTGGTGGGAAGATTTGATAATAGTCAAATTAGAGGGTGTAATTTGTTAATAGATTAAGGTAACTCCCCTAATTCCTTCATAAATAATCCACATTTATTTTTATATAAATCTTTTCCTTGAGGCAAGCCATAAAGAGCAGCTTTTTTAACATCTATGCATGAGCCTTTTGTATATGCAAATCTTGATTTTGCAATTCCTCTGTTATAATATGCTTCGGAAAGAGTAGAATCAATTTTAAGTGCTTTGTTATAATCGCTTATAGCATCAGGATAAAGACCCATGTATGCGTATTGTACGCCTCTGTTTACATATAATGATGCATTGTTAGGATTAACATGAATTTGCTGAGAATACTGAAAAATGTTATCTTTTATTTTTACTCTGTCAGCTTCAGTAAGGTTACGATTAAAATATAATTCCAGATTTAGAGGTTTCTTTTCCTGAGAATATAAAGAAAGATTAAAAAACAAAATGCAAAACAATACGCCAAAAGCAAAAAATTTATTCATTATTAATTACTACATGTTTTGCAATAAACATCTTTAACCATAGTGTTTTCAAGAGCCTGAATAGTTAGTTTATCCTTATTAAAGAGTTTGCAATATCTTTCTTTATCTAATTCTTTTGCTTTATTCATTGCAAGCGCGAATCTTGGTGATCCAAATTTATATGGAAGATGGCTACAAATTGCAATATAAGAGAAAATCAATTCATCGAAAGGATTATTACTTATAATATAAGGCTCTAATAATTTTGCTGCAAATTCATAGTCCTTCTGATTTACAAAAATATACGCAAGTTTTAGCGAGTTTTGCCAGTTAGCTTCAGTAAGTTTGGAAATTGCACGAATTGTATCTAAACTGGCAAGTAATAATGGTGAAGGTTCTTCTAGCGTATCTAAATACTGAATAATTTTAAATTGATATTCCATATTTAATAAATCAACAGTTTTTTTCTTTAAGCCCGTAGAATATAATCCGCTGATTTCCTTCTGAAAATCAACAATACTTTTATCTCCATTTAATTCTTGATGAAGTATCCTACAATAATACCAGTTATATGTTATATAGAAATTGTCGGGTGCCATGTTGTGAAGAGCTGTAATTTTATCGCAATATTCTTCACTTATTTCCTCGTTGTTAATATACTTTTCAAGCCATAATTTATTCATTAATAATCCCGATAACCATAGTTTATTTAAAAGTAATCCTGCAAATTCAGGGGTGTTCGGAATCTCTTGTCCTGTAACAGCCTCACCAGTATATTCTTTTTTCAAAACTTTTCTGAAAATAAATTTTTGTATTGCAAGAGCACGAGTTAAATTATTTTCTTTCACACTTTTATTAAACCTACTTAAAACAAAAGCTTGTTCTTTTTTTCCTGCAATATCATAAGTGATACTCATAGTAAGTTTTCCGTATCTGTGTTTTTGTAAAATAGGCTCAAGTTTTTTGATAAGATTATTTTTTCTTATATAATCCTGGGCTTCTGCAACTGTCATTGCAGACATGTTCGAAAACTCTGTGCCTGCAACATCGCGTTTAAAATCTTCAATATTATCACCTGTTGTTATATTTGAAACAACTTTATCTTTTTGGCGAGATTTTAATGCATCAACAATACTTTCTGCACGATTTTTCTGAAGAGTTTTATTAGATTCGTCATTTCCTTCAATTGAAGAATATGCTTGTATAGCAAGATCTTTAATAATAAAATCGGGTTCTTTAAGTTTTGTAATTAAAGGCTCAATGTCTTCAGGTTTATATGTAGATTTATTTCTTTCAAATGGTATAACAAATTCCAAAGTTGAATTTTCTGCAGTTGGGATATAATCTGATTCGCCTATTACTACTGTGTCGGCAAGCAGTTCTATCACATTTGAATACTCAACACCGGCATCTTCGTTAAATGAAGGAGTAATGGTTTTGCAAACTTTTTTTCCTATAATAATGAGTAAATTTAATTCGTAATTATCGGTAATTCCTTTAGGTAAGGAGCCAATTAAGACTTCAACTTTTTTCTTTTTTTCTTTTTCCTCTGTGATAAGATTTTTCTTTTCAAGCTTAGAGGCTTTGTAGCGCTTTACCATAACGCCTTTATTTACCAGACTATTGTTTATAATGTTATCGCCTTCACAAGGATATTGAACTTTTTGAACAACATCTATAACAAGTCCATCAGTTGGGTCTTTAAGAAGCTTTTTAAGTGCTTTAAATTCATCGTATTTAAAATAAATATTATTGTCTTTTATGAAAATTCCTTTTTGCAAATCTTCAATATTTCTGAATTTATCGCAACGTTTACAGATTTTATCATCAAATTTTTTAAGTCCGTATTTTTTTGTTGTAAATGGTGTTGCAAGCTCATCTCTACGTGAACTGCCAGCATTAAAAGAACTGTAATTTCCAAAAACTACAGAAACATAAACTTTTTTATGATCTGCATCTAAAGCCGACCCAATTCCAAAAAACATAATTTTGGGATCATTTAGAACAACAATTCCTTTTTTATCGGCAAGCCATTTAATCATAATATCTTCTACAACCTTACCATAAGTAAAAGGTTCGTTTCCTTTTTTTATCGGCATTTTTACTACTAGTTCACTTCCGTTATTTGAGCCACCATAGAATGCAATTCTTTTTCCAGTTGTAGCTTTTTTTCCACTCTGGTCATAAGTTGCATTATTTGCTTGAGCCATAAATGTTGCCTGGTCATCAGCAGCACTTTTTAGTAAAGTTTCAAATGTTAAAGTATCCGATTTTTGTTTTAATCGATATTTATTTATTTCAATTTTAATAAGTTCATTTAATAGGTCTGCATTATAATCTTCAGAATCTAAAATTCTTGAATATTTTGCAGTATCTGTAGTCTGATTTTCTGTTTGAGCTTGAGATAAAATATTTGAGAAACAGCCTGTTAGTGTTAAAGCTAGTAAAAGTATATGTAATCTCATGTTTTTAGGTTAAAATATTAAGTGTCCAAATTAGTAATTTTTGCTCTATATAATATATTTTCATAGGTCTATTTACAAGTACTTTATTAACATATTTCATATTGTTTATCTATAAGTTAATCTTTAATCTAATAATTATATTTGTTGATAAAATGCAATGTTTATCATTTGTTTTTGGAAGAGTCTGTACTTAAAATTACATTTACAAAATCATTGAAGAATAAATTATATGCTGATTGCCAAAGAACTAAAAAAAACAAATATTTCTGAATATCTTATTTATATGTTTCAAATCGAGGACTTAATAAGAAGTAGTTCCTGCGATTTTGAAAAATTAGAGACAAATCTTATATCAAAGTTTAAGCAACCTGATAAGGAAATGACCGAGATTCGGAAATGGTATCAGGCACTTTGCAGAATGATGAATGAAGAAAGATTACAAAAAGTTGGACATTTACAATTTGTCGCAAATCAGGTAAAAGAATTAACCGATTTTCATTATCGATTATTTGAATTAACAGATGATGACAATTACAAAGAATTATATAATATTGCTTTGCAGGACATAGAACATTTTAGAAATAAACTTCCATCAAAACCCGATTCGGATATTGAAGTTTGTCTTTATGGATTGTATTCTTTATTACTTATACGACTAAAAAAAGTAAGCTTAAATGTTGAAACTCTCGAAGCTATGACTAATTTTAGTAATCTTATGGCATATTTGTCTAAAAAATATAAAGAATACGAAAAGGGAGAGTTGGAGATTTAAAAAGTTTAGAGTGTCTAAATTATCAGCTAATCGGGATTTAAAATCCGGAAAAGAGAAGGTCTAAAGCTATTTAAAAAGGCTATAAATTTTCAATAAGCATTTCGAAATTTAATGTATCTATTGGTGAAATATTGATGTCAAAGTAATCGTCATTTATATCTTCCTTTCCGATATTTAATAAATATTCAGTTATTTCATCATTTTCGCTTACAGCTATTGTATTATTTATTAATTGTTGAATAATTTCATCTTCGGTTGAGCTATTTTTGTTTAGTTGTATTTTGTTATTAATTGTAGATTTATTTATTATTTGTTTTTCATTTTTAATAATATTGTTTTGGTCTATCTTTTTAGTTGATATTTCAATCATTCTATTTGTTTTATTAGTCGATATTTGATTATTTGTCTTAGTTGAATTAAAAATATAGAATACAACTAAAATTAAGCACGCAGCGGCAATTGAAGAATAAAAAACAATGAGTTTGTTTCTACTTGAAAAAGTTTTGTTATTTGTTAAATATAATGCCGAAGGAATGCTATCGTTTTTATCGAAAGCCATATATTCATCTTTAAAATGTGCCACATATTCAGAAACCATTTTCTGTTTATTATTGTATTCTTGTTCGGTTGTTTCTGAAAGAACTTGTTCTTTCTCGCCAAAAGTTAAACTTTCCCAGGGTCGAGAGAAATCATTAAATTCTGATTTGTTATTTTGTGTGTTCATAAATCACATTGTTTTTGAATGTTGTTAATTTCTTTGAAAGCATTTCAATTGCATAAAAAATTCTTGATTTAACTGTTCCTTCTGGGCAGTCAAGAATATCAGCAATTTCTTTAACAGAAAGCTCTTCCTGATATCTTAAAATAAAAGCGATTCTTTTTGATTCATCAAGCTCTTCTAATGCTATATACAATTGTTTTTTATAGAATGGCAGATCGATGTCTTCTAATAAGTTTTTATTATTCGAAACAAGTTCTTCGATAGATATCTGTTCATTATATTTATTTGCGGTTTTTTCTTTTCGCAACTCATTTTTACATATGTTTAAGGCTATAGTATAAACCCAGGTCGAGAATTTGTGTGAATTGTTAAATAACGTACTTTTTTCAATAATCCTAATAAAAAGATCATGGGTAAAATCTTTAGCCTTTTCTCTGTCTTTATTTAATATTCTGAAAAAGAAAAATTGTATTTTGTTATTATATCTTTTGTAAATTTCTTCAAATGCTTTATTGTTTTGTTTACAAACAAGTTTCATCAATTCCTCATCGGAGAAAGATTTTAAATTGTTTGATTTAAATAAATTCACAGATGATTTGTTAAAAAGTTAAATTTTTTGGTTCGTCAAGTATTTTACTTTTATCTGTACCTTCAATTACCTCAATTGAAAAATCATCAACCCAAATTTTGCCAGTACCATTTAAAAACACTCCAAATGTTATAGGTATTGATGTATTTGGAACATCTGCTATTATTTCATATTTTGTCCAATCTTTGGTTCCTTTAATTTTTTTGCTTAAAGTATTTCTGTTGTTAGATTTTAAACAATAAAGTATTAAATGTGCTTCGTTTTCAATATTCTCTGATTTAACATAGGCAGATATTTTTATTTTGGTATTGCGATAATTTCGACTTTTTATAGTTTGTGTAACAAAACCTAACGAAGTCCCTGTGACATGAAATGATTCTATTAATAGAACATTCTCATTTTTTATGGAATCCTTTACAATGGAGATTTTATGACTTTTATTCTTATTATAAAAGTTCCAACGATATGAGACTTCATAGCTTTCTAGTGAAGGAATTTCAAAGCTTAGATTTTGTGGTAAAACAGGTGTTTGTTTATATATTTTTCCTGTACAAGCAACAGTTGTATCTACTATTTCAAATTTTAAATCGTTAATCCATCCTTTTCCCTTGCCAGAAATTAAAAAGCCAAATAATATTTTATCAGAATATACTGGAATATCGACAACTGATTCATATCTATTCCAATCGTTTGTTCCTTTAATTGGTCTATCTCCCATGTTATCAAAATTTATTGTTCTACCGTCTTCATCATCAGTTCTAAACCAAAGTCCTGCCCACCTTTCAATGTTTGAAGTTTTAACAAGAGCACTAAACCTAACCCTTTTTCCTAAATATTTTATTGCATTAAAACTTTGAGCTATTGTCCCAAAGTCCATTTCTTTATAAACTTCGGCAGTGGATTTTAGAAAAGCAACTTTTTTGTTTAAAACAGTATCAATTTCAATTCCAGCACTATAAAGGTTTGAGTTTCCTTTTAATCCCCAGCCTTCAGGTAGTTTATTTAAAGTATCCTGAGAATAAACAGAAATATTAAAGCAATTAAAAAGAACAGCTATTAAAATAGTTTTAGTTTTCATGTTGTAAATTTTCTAATAATACACTTAACTTTAAAAAACGTTCATATAAAAGTAATAAAATATAATATAGTTAATAAAATCTCATATCTAATTCTATATATTAATAACTATTAAACTATTTTTGTCATCCGGAACTACGTTTCTTATAACTGTTGTTATAAAATTATTAATTAAAATAATTTCACGTAAATGGAAAACCGGAATATCGATCTACTTCTTAAAGACGGTACAAAAATCACAGGAAAAAGTTTTGGGTATAAAGGTTCAGCTTCTGGAGAAGTTGTGTTTAATACTGCCATGACCGGCTATCCAGAAAGCCTTACCGATCCTTCGTATAAAGGACAAATATTAGTTCTTACATATCCGTTAATCGGTAATTATGGTGTTCCCGATTATAAATCAGAAAATGGAATACTTAACTTTTTTGAATCAGAAAAAATTCATATTTCAGGTTTCGTAATTTCTGATTATTCGTGGGAAAATAGTCACTGGAACTCACAAAAATCGCTTTCAGAATGGTTGATTGAAAATAAAATTCCAGGAATATATGGTGTTGATACAAGAGCTATAACAAAACACCTGAGAGAACAAGGATCAATGCAAGGAAAAATAGTTTGGAATAATGAGGATATTGAATTTAGCGATCCTAATTCCGAAAATCTTGCAGAACAAGTAAGTACAAAAGAAGTAATAGAATATGGAAATGGAAAGTATCGAATAATTCTGGTTGATTGTGGAGTGAAATTTAATATAATTAGAAGATTGTTAAAGCGCGATACTACTGTTGTTCGTGTTCCTTGGAACTATGATTATACAAATGAAAAATACGATGGACTTTTTATTTCAAATGGCCCTGGTGATCCTAAAAAATGCGAAACCACAATTAAACATATTGCAAAAGCATTTGAAAAAGACACACCAATATTTGGTATTTGCCTTGGCAATCAATTGATGAGTCTTGCATCTGGGGGTGATACATACAAATTGAAATATGGTCATCGAAGTCATAATCAGCCAGTATTACAAGTTGGTACTAATCGTTGTTATATAACTTCACAAAATCATGGATTTGCAACTGATGCAAGCACTATAGGAAAAGAATGGGAACAGTTATTTGTTAATGTAAATGATAATACAAATGAAGGAATAATTCACAAGACAAAACCTTTTTTCTCAACTCAATTCCATCCCGAAGCTAGCAGTGGTCCAACAGATACAGATTTTTTGTTTGACAAATTTTTAAACCTTATTAAAGAAAGTGTCTAAAGTTGGAAGTGTACTAAAGTGACTAAAATTTTGTTAAACATTTTTAAAATATTACAATATGGAAAATAAAGAATTTGGACAAGAATTAGAGAAAAGAACCAGAATTTTTGCTATTTCGATTATTCGGTTATCGTCTTCCTTGCCTAAAACTTCAGAAGGATTAGTAATTAGAAATCAGATAACAAAGTCTGGAACTAGTATTGGTGCAAATTATAGAGAAGCAAACAGAGCAAGAAGTAAATCTGATTTCGCCAATAAAATGAGTATAAGCGAAGCTGAAGCCAGTGAAACAATTTATTGGTTGGAAATAATTGAAGATTTAAATTGGGTTCCTGCTGAAAAGCTTTTAAATATTTCAAAAGAGTCGAAAGAAATTCTTGCAATTTTCACTTCAATTGGAAAAAAACTTAGACCATAAAGAATATAAATTTTAGACACTTTAGTCATTTTAGACACTTTAAACTTAAAGATGAATGGAAAAGGTACAAAAAGTATTAGTAATCGGTTCGGGCGCACTAAAAATTGGCGAAGCCGGAGAGTTTGATTACTCTGGTTCGCAAGCATTAAAAGCTTTAAAAGAAGAAGGAATTTTTACAATTCTTATTAATCCAAATATTGCAACTGTTCAGACATCTGAAGGTATTGCAGATAAAATTTATTTTTTGCCGGTAACTCCCGATTTTGTTGAGCAAGTTATTATTAAAGAAAAACCTGATGGTATTTTACTTGCTTTTGGTGGACAAACAGCTTTAAATTGTGGAGTAGCATTGTATAAAAATGGTATTCTCGAAAAATATAATGTAAAAGTATTGGGAACTCAGGTCCAGTCAATAATAGATACCGAGGATCGTGAGTTATTTGTTAAGAAACTCGATCAGATAAATGTTGATACAATAAAAAGTCATGCTGTAACAACAATTGAAGATGCAATAAAAGCAGCAAATGATCTCGGTTATCCTATTATAGTGCGAGCTGCATATGCATTAGGTGGACAAGGAAGTGGATTTTGTAACAACGATACAGAATTAATTGCTTTAGGTAATAAAGCATTTTCACATTCGGATCAGATATTAGTTGAGAAATCACTAAAAGGATGGAAAGAGATTGAATACGAGGTCGTGCGAGATTGTTACGATAATTGTATAACAGTGTGCAATATGGAAAACTTCGATCCGCTTGGAATTCATACTGGTGAAAGTATTGTTGTTGCACCGTCGCAAACCCTTACAAATAGTGAATATCATAAACTTCGGGAAATTGCCATAAGAATTGTAAGGCATATTGGTATTGTTGGAGAATGTAATGTTCAATATGCACTTTGTCCGGATTCTGAAGAATATCGTGTAATTGAAGTTAATGCAAGACTTTCTCGATCAAGTGCACTTGCTTCAAAAGCCACTGGTTATCCACTTGCATTTGTAGCAGCAAAATTAGGACTAGGTTATGGATTACATGAATTAAAAAATTCTGTAACAAAGACCACAACTGCATGCTTCGAACCAGCATTAGATTATATTGTTGTGAAAATTCCACGGTGGGATTTGGGCAAATTTAAAGGTGTTTCTAAAGAACTTGGAAGCAGCATGAAAAGCGTTGGAGAGGTTATGGCTATTGGAAGAACCTTTGAAGAAGCTATACAAAAAGGACTTCGAATGATTGGGCAGGGAATGCATGGTTTTGTAGGAAACAAAGACATGGAATTTGATGATGTAGAACAAATTTCAAAAGAACTTGCAAACCCTACAGATATGCGAATATTTGTAATTGCTATGGCATTACATAAAAACTTTTCTGTTGATGAAATTCACCAGCATACTAGAATAGATAAATGGTTTCTTTATAAACTTAAAAATATTTATGATTTAAGAAATCAAATTTCACGTTTTAATTCAATAGAAACACTTCCTTTGGAAATGCTTCATGATGCGAAGAAAATGGGCTATACCGATTTTCAAATTGCAAAAATTTTATATAATAATTTAGATGATGCCTCTGATAAATCTTTAGATATTAGAAATTTTAGAAAATCTGCTGGAATTGTGCCTTATGTTAAACAAATAGATACATTGGCTGCCGAATATCCTGCACAAACAAATTATTTGTATTTAACTTATAATGGATCTGAGCATGATATAAAATTTGAAAATGATAATCAATCAGTAATTGTGCTTGGTTCTGGAGCATACAGAATAGGAAGTAGTGTTGAATTTGATTGGTGCAGCGTAAATGCTTTGAACACTGTTAAGAAAAAAGGACTGCGCTCTGTTATGATTAATTATAATCCAGAAACTGTAAGTACTGATTATGATATTTGTGATAGATTATATTTTGATGAACTTTCTTTTGAAAGGGTTATGGATATTATTGAAAATGAAAATCCGCAAGGTGTTATAGTTTCTGTTGGTGGTCAGATTCCAAATAATCTTGCTATGAGACTTTTTCAGAATAATGTTAATATTCTAGGTACTTCACCGCTTTCTATTGATAATGCCGAGGATAGGCATCGTTTTTCAACAACCCTAGATGAACTTGGAGTTGACCAACCTAGGTGGAAAGAGCTTGTTACAATTGAAGATATTTTTAAATTTGTTGATGAAGTTGGTTTTCCTGTTTTAGTTAGACCTTCGTATGTGCTTTCTGGAGCAGCAATGAATGTTGTTTCGAACCGCCATGAATTAGAATATTTTCTTGAACTAGCAACTAATGTTTCTAAGAAATATCCTGTTGTAGTTTCCGAATTTATTGAGAATGCTAAGGAAGTAGAGTTTGATGCAGTTGCAAAAAATGGCGAAGTAATAATTTATGCAATATCTGAACATATTGAGTTTGCTGGCGTTCACTCTGGTGATGCAACCATAGTTTTTCCTGCTCAAAAATTATATGTAGAAACAATTCGAAGAATTAAAAAAATATCAAAACAAATTGCAAAAGCATTAAATATTTCGGGACCATTCAATATTCAGTTTTTGGCAAAAGATAATGATATAAAGGTTATTGAGTGTAATTTACGTGCTTCAAGAAGTTTTCCATTTGTCTCAAAAGTATTAAAAACTAATTTTATAGAAATTGCAACACAGGTTATGTTGGGTGATGAGGTTTCTGTTCCAAATAAATCGGCATTCGATTTAGATTATGTTGGAATTAAGGCACCTCAGTTTTCGTTTTCTCGTTTGGCAAAGGCAGATCCTATTCTTGGTGTAGAAATGGCTTCAACAGGTGAAGTTGGATGCATTGGTGAAGATTACTACGAAGCCGTTTTAAAAGCAATGCTATCCGTTGGATATAAAATCCCGAAAAAGAATATTCTGTTATCTACTGGACCGTCGCGTTCAAAAACTGAAATGCTTAATTCATGTAAAATGTTAGTTGAAAGAGGGTATAATTTATTTGCAACTCGCGGAACACTGCTGTTTTTAGAAGAAAATGGTGTTGCAGCTACAATGCTTCATTGGCCCGATGAAAAACTTGAACCAAATGTTGTAACAATGTTACGTGAAAAGAAGCTTGATCTTGTAATTAATATTCCAAAAAATCTTTCAAAAGACGAACTTAACAACGATTACGAAATTCGTAGGTCTGCTGTTGATTTTAATATTCCGTTACTTACAAATGCCCGATTGGCAAGTGCTTTTATATATTCCTTCTGCAAAAGAAATGTAGAAGAAATGGCAATAAAATCATGGGATGAATATGGGGAATGAGGTAATTATTTATTAAGGATTTTCTTGAATAGATTTGATAATATTAAAAGTAATAGTTGAAGAAAGTATAAAGGAAGAAAAATATAATAATTATTATTATGCATTTTTAAAAAAGCAAGATTTGTTTTTGTATCCCTTTTTAACCCTTGCCACTTTTTCTTTGAAGATTTTTTTCTTGAAACACCACATTTGTGCCAAATTTTCGAGTTTAATACAGCTATAATTTTAAACCCATTCTTTTTTAATCTAATACCTAAATCAGCATCTTCACAGCCAAAAAATAAATTTGAGTTTAAGAACTTTATCGGAATTTCTTTTACTTTTAACAACAACGATGCCCCTGTAATCCAATCACATTCAACAAATCCTTGTGAATACTGTTGTGAATCTATAAGATTCTCTCCAATATGAAAATAACCAGGGTAATGTTTTAAATTTAACTTGCCTCCTAAAAATGAGATAACATCCTTTCTTCCATTTTTCTCGTAAAAAATATTTTTAGGTCCAGCAACTCCTATCTTTATATCACTCTCAGAAATTTTAACTAATTCTGTAAGAAAATTTTTATCTACAACAATATCGTTATTTAATAACAATATGTAATCAGGATCTTGAGCTTTTAATGTATAGCGTATTCCTATATTATTTCCTTCTGCAAAACCATAATTTTTATCATTTTTAATAACAATCAATTTGTTGTCTGATGAAAGTTTTTCTAATTCTGATTCTTTGTTTTCAATATTTTCAGATTCTTCTTTTGTGTACTCGAAAACAGTTATTGGCTTATTTTCTTTCGTGTAAGTGAAGAAATCGGAGGCGGGGATATTTTTTCCGATACAGTATTCTTTTATTTCATCGATGGAATTATCGGCAGAATTATTATCAACTAAAATAACATTGTAATTCTGATAAGAAATTTGATACAATGATTCTAGGCATTCTATGGAGTCTTTATAACCATTCCAGTTAAGAATAATGATAGAAACCTTTGGATAACTTATTAAATTATTAAGAATATTATTTTCTTTAATAATTATCATTGTATGATGTTATTTAGAAAGTGATGATAAACACTGCTATATTTTTTTGCTACTTTTTCTGTAGAATAATTTTCAAAGGCAACCTGCCTGCATCTATCAGAAAGCTCTTTGTTTTTTGTGTTAATAAAATATTTCAGCTCTGATAAATTCGGTTTTTCTAAATCAATAATTAATCCTACATTATGTTTTTTTATTAATTCGCTTGCGCCTATTACGTTATGGTTTACAATAACCGGTAATTTCATTGCCAGATATTCCACAGTTTTAATACTTATTCTAATATCAGGTTTACTCATTAAGTTAATGCCAAAATCGGCACATGAAAGATAGGACGGAACTTCCTTGAAATCTGCTGATACTGCGAGGTATTCATTAGAATCAATTTTATATTCATTAAAAAAATTTGTTAAAAAATCAACGAAAGGGGTAATGAATAAAAAACGATGTTTAAAATCAAATTCTCTGATTTTTATTATAAATTCAGCATAGGTTCTGGGATTATTCCAGTGATTGCTTAAACCACCAGAATATGTGAAAACGATTTCATCATTACCTATACCCAATTTATTTCTTAATGAGTTTCGAAGTTCTATATTTATTTCAAAAACGTTTAAATCGACATTGTTTGGTATTTCATACAAATTAGCATTTGGAGCGATTTTAAGAAAGTGAGTTGAATAACTTGGTGCAATAGCAATGGTAGCATCTGCATGGGCCAAATATGTTTTTTCTAAATTCCTCCATTTTTTATCAGAAAGTGAGCCTTCTTTCCAGAGTCCTGCTGTAATGTTTTCTTCGGGGAAAGGCGAACGAGGATCAAAGATTACTTTTGCACCTGTTATTTTTTTTACCATAAGAGCCGGTAATGTTGCGGGGTATGCGCGACAATGAAAAATATTTACACTTTTGAAAATTGAAAAAAATAAAAGAATAGGAAAAGCATGAAGCTGTATTAACGGTATTTGATACCACCTTGCCGAAAACCATTGACCAGGAAAAACAACAGGTATACTTACTAGAGTTATTTGGCTTTTTTTCAATTCTGCCTTTAACTGTTTTATTAGAGTACGTTCATCTTTACTGCTTTTAAAAAAGAACCTGTAAAATGGTTTAAAATGAATTAAGAAGTATTTACCAACATGAAAACTTACCCGTAGTTCTTTAAGAAGATCAGCTACCTGTCCTTTTAATATAGGATTTGTAAAGTTTTCTATCCATACTATATAGGCAGAGTTAACAGACTTCATTTTTTAAATTCTTGTTTTTATTATATCAATTAATAACAAAATGAAAAACGCATTTAATATGTTTTATTACAAACTCTTTTTTTGAAAGACGAAAAAACGGTGATATGGGTGTTCGTATACTCGGTAAGTTTTAATAAGGGTTAATCCATATTTCTGAATATCGTTAACAATTCTATTTAAAGGATAATTTACTTTTCCAATTTCCCAGTAATGTTGTCCATCGAACTCAAGAAATCTTTTTTTAATTCTTGGTAATCGGATAATTTTTTTTATTTCAATAATTTTTGGAATATGAAAATGAATACGACAAACTTGAGTTGAGTCAGGCATTGAAATCACAACATTTTTTTTTGCAACTCTTGCAATTTCACTAAAACCAAGGATTGCCTGATCATATGGAATGTGTTCTAAAACCTCATAACAAGCTACAGTTTCGTAGGAATTATCTTCAAAAGGCATATTTTGAACTTCTCCGACAAAAGAAGGGTTAAGTTCTTTATCAATATCAAGTGTAACAATGTTTACATTTTTTTTCTTTAAATAAGATGAAACAAACCCATTGCCTTGTCCAATTTCAAGAACTTCGCTAGAATTTAAATGTAGTATTTCATGAATTTGATGCCAATAACTACAGAAACGAACTTTTTCGTCATAGTTATTAATATAATGATCTGATTTTACTTGTATTTTCATTTTTTAACAACGATCCATGTTACAATCGGGTAAATTTTTTCATTCTTTGTAGCAATTTTTCTACGGATACTTAATTTCCAATTGGGAATTCTCATACCCCTAAATTTGTCGCTAATAAAGCACAATAATATTGCAAATCTATTCCCCCATCCTTCGCATAACAATACTTCCGAGAAGTCTTTACATAACCACCTTAATGCATCAGGAGTAAATCGCCAATAGTCTCCGGGATAGCTATGTATGTAGTTCATAAAACAAGTTGTATGTATCGCTATTCCACCTTTTTTTAACACCCTGTACGATTCATTTATTGCTTTTATAGGGTTTTCTATATGTTCTAATACCTGATCTGAAATTATATAGTCGAATTCATTATCTTGGTATGGTAGGTTTTGCATATCTACATCTGGATATGCAACTTTTATTATCTCACTGTTATTACTATCAATAATAGAAGAAAAGTTATCAATGCCACTTACACCTAAAATTTTTCCCTTTAAAGGTTCTTTAAAGAAAGAGAAGATGTTTTTATACATGTAGTATCTTGTCAGATTCATAATGACATCTTTTTCAAAGTATTTAAATAGATTGGTTTAATTTGCTTAAGACAGGTTGTAAGGATACGAATTTATTTATATAAGTTACTAAATCTTTAATAGAAACTTCTTCCTGTTTCATTGTATCTCTATGCCTTACAGTAACTACGTTGTTTGCTAAAGTGTTTTGATCTATTGTTACACACAATGGTGTTCCAATTGCATCTTGTCTGCGGTAACGTCTGCCAACTGTATCCTTTTCGTCGTACTGACACATGAAATCGAGTTTTAAAATATCCATTATTTCGTGTGCTTTTTCTGGCATTCCATCGCGTTTAACTAAAGGTAATACTGCAACTTTAATTGGTGCTAATACAGGTGGAATTCTTAAAATCATTCTTTCTGAGCCATCTTCAAGTTTTTCTTCGCTATAAGCATTGCTTAGTATTGCAAGGAATGTGCGGTCTAGTCCAATTGATGTTTCTACAACATATGGCACATAACTTTCATTGGTTTCTGAATCGAAATATTGTAATTTTTTACCACTTAATTTCTGATGTTGACTTAAATCGAAATCTGTGCGTGAGTGAATTCCTTCCAGTTCTTTAAAACCAAATGGGAATTCGAATTCTATGTCTGTTGCAGCATTTGCGTAATGCGCTAATTTATCATGATCGTGAAAACGATATTTGCTTTCATGAATTCCTAATGATAAATGCCATTTTTTACGCGTAGCTTTCCAATATTCGAACCATTTCATTTCTTCGCCTGGTTTTACGAAAAATTGCATTTCCATTTGTTCAAATTCGCGCATACGGAAAATAAACTGACGGGCAACAATTTCGTTTCTAAAAGCTTTTCCGGTTTGAGCAATTCCAAAAGGAATTTTCATTCTGCCGGTTTTATATACATTTAAAAAATTTACAAAAATTCCCTGAGCTGTTTCCGGACGAAGAAAAATTGTGCCTGCATCATCTGTAACAGAACCCATTTGTGTAGAGAACATTAGATTAAACTGGCGAACATCAGTCCAGTTGCGAGTGCCAGAAACCGGACAAGCAATGCCTTCTTCTTCAATAATAGCTTTAACATCTGCAAGATTGTTTTCGTTCAAAGCTTTTGCAAATCGGGTTTTGATTGAGTCTACTTTGTTTTTATATTCAACAACTCTTGGGTTAGTTGAAATAAACATTGCACTGTCAAAAGTTTCACCAAATCTTTTTGCAGCTTTTTCAACTTCTTTATTTATTTTATCTTCAATTTTTGTCAAATGTTCTTCAATTAAAACATCAGCACGATATCTTTTTTTAGAATCTTTGTTATCAATTAATGGATCGTTAAATGCATCAACGTGTCCTGATGCTTTCCAGATTGAAGGATGCATAAAAATTGCAGAATCAATACCTACAATGTTTTCATGTAACTGAACCATGCTTTTCCACCAGTATTCGCGTATATTGTTTTTAAGCAGTGAACCTAATTGTCCGTAGTCATATACTGCTGCTAATCCGTCATATACCTCACTAGATGGAAAAATAAATCCGTATTCTTTTGCGTGGCTTATAATTTTTTTAAAAAGTTCTTCCTGGTTCATATCTATTTGTTTTTTCAGTTGCCAAAGATAATGAATGAGATGAAGAATTTATAATCAAGAACTGATTATAAATTATTTTTAATTGGGTTAGCGTAGAGCTTTAAAAACAATTTTCGAATATCATCGGTATTGCCTTCTATGCACTTAATGCTTCTTTCAAGGTATGTAACAAAATCAGCTTTTTCAGTTTCCGAATATTTGTCATTAAACGTATGATTATCTTCTAGTAAGTCATAAGCAATGTAATTGTTTGGCCAAAGCTTATAGTTTGAAGCTATTTCCTTATCAAGAAAAATTCCCATGTCTTTAAAAAAGTCTGCGTTAGAATCCTTTGAAAAAGTATCAATAATTTTTGGAGTTAAAGGTTTGCCAAATGCAAGATGTATTTTACCTTTATTTTGTTTAACTCCTTTAATCACGCTGGTAGTATCTTCGCCAGGTCTTTTTTCGTATTTTTCGTTTTGCGAATAATATAATTCTTTTACCTTTTCTACATCACAGGTTTCAAACTCATACGACATAGAGATTGGCACAACATTTAATTCTTCAACATTTTGAGAAACTGATTTGTCGCCACTTAAATTCAGCATTTTAAGTAAAGCAATCTCCGTTTTATCGTTACCATCTTTTGTGCGTCCATTGCGCTGTGCAATCCAAACAGATATTTTCTTTTCTAAAAGGGCGTATCTAATATAAGCTGAAAGTACTGTTGAATTTTTTAATATATCTCTGGGATTTCCACCACGTTTAACAATAAACATTTTATTTGCTCTTCCAATTTCAGAAATTAATGGAACATCCATTAAATTACTGCCAAATGCAATTTCAGATGTAGGAAAATTATTTTCATGAAGTATTTTTTGTAAAATAGCCGAATCAAGAATAATATCACGATGGTTAGAAATAAATAAATATGGAACAGAAGGCGAAAGATTCTCAATACCATTTGACGAAAGCCCATTTGAAGTTGAATCTAAAATAACCTTTATCATTTTAAGCATAAAGGAAGTTTGAAAATCAAATGATGAGTGAGTATTGCTAAGTAATTTAATAATATCCTGATGGCTGCTAGGAGGAAAATATAAATGCAAAACCTGTGAGAAAAAAGGATTTTTAGCTAAACCATTAAGTACAGCATTTATTTCACTGTCATGAAATGGCCTTATTTCTTCAAAATCCTCTTGATACATATTAAACTTTGATATTATAAGAATGCAAAGATAGAAAATAGAATGATAATTTTTTAAATACTGAGGAGCGAAAAGTTAAATAGCTTAAATAAAGTAAGTTGTGTTTTAGGAAAAGAATATTTTAATCCAATTTTCTAGTATTTGGGATTTACCATGTTTTCTGTTATTTTTGCATCTTCAAATTTCCTCTCACCATAAAGGATGTTTGAATTATAAAGAAGAGGCAAGAGATCAGGCTCGTTGAACCTCTGGCAACCGTCCCGAAAGGAAAAGGTGCCAAAACCTGCCCTTTGGGAATAATAATTTAAACGGTAAAAAAATGAAAAAAAACGTGCAAGAAATTATTAAACAACGAATACTCGTGCTCGATGGAGCTATGGGTACTATGATTCAGCGATATAAATTGACTGAAGAAGATTATCGTGGAACACGATTTTTAAATCATTCAGCTTCCTTAAAGGGAAACAATGATTTATTGGTCCTAACAAAACCTGAAGTAATCCAGGAAATTCATGAAAAATATTTGGAGGCTGGAGCCGATATTATAGAGACAAATACTTTTAATGCGCAACGGGTTTCGCTTTCTGATTATAAAATGGAAAGCCTTGCTTATGAAATGAATTTTGAAGCAGCAAAGATTGCTAAAAAAGCTACAAGTAAATATAACAATTCTGAAAAACCTCGTTTTGTAGCTGGTTCAATTGGTCCAACTAATAAAACAGCTTCGCTTTCACCAGATGTAAATAATCCTGCAGCAAGGAATGTAACTTATGATGAGTTGGTAGTTGCATATTCTGAACAAATACAAGGATTAATGGATGGCGGTGTTGATGCAATATTAATAGAAACCATTTTCGATACACTTAATGCAAAAGCTGCATTATATGCTGTTGAAGAAGTTTTTAATGAGAAAAATATTCGTTTGCCAATAATGATTTCTGTAACAATTACTGATAATGCGGGGCGAACACTTTCTGGTCAGACACTAGAAGCTTTTTTAATTTCAATTTCTCATGCAGATTTGTTTTCTATTGGATTGAATTGCGCTTTTGGCGCAAAACAAATAGAGCCTTATTTGGAAGAACTTTCAAGAAAAGCATCATTTTATGTAAGTGTATATCCAAATGCAGGTTTGCCAAATCAGTTTGGAGCATATGATGAAAGTGCTGAAGAAATGGCAAAAACAGTTTCTACTTTTGCAAAGAAGGGAATTGTGAATATTGTTGGCGGTTGTTGCGGAACAACTCCTCAGCATATTAATGCAATAGCAAATGCTGTTAAAGATTACGCTCCTCGTATTGTTCCAGTTTTTGAACCATTAACAAAATTAAGTGGATTAGAATCATTAATTATTCGCGAAGATTCAAATTTTATAAATATCGGAGAACGAACTAATGTTTCTGGTTCGATGAAATTTGCGAAGTTAATTCGCGAAAACAAATACGAAGAAGCACTTTTAGTAGCCCGACAACAAATTGAAAATGGGGCACAAGTGTTTGATGTTAGTTTAGACGATGGGATGATTGATGCAGAAACCGAAATGCCTTTATTTTTGCGTTGGGTGAGTTCAGATCCAGATGTAGCAAAGGCTCCAATAATGATTGATTCTTCAAAATGGTCGGTATTGGAAAATAGTTTGAAGTCTGTGCAGGGAAAGGTTATTGTAAACTCAATTAGTTTAAAGGAAGGCGAAGAACAATTTTTAGAACGGGCAAAAAAAATTCGTCAGTATGGTGCTGCTGCAATAATTATGGCATTTGACGAAGAAGGCCAGGCAACAACGTGCCAAAGAAAAATCGATGTTTGTAAAAAAGCATACGATTTACTAACACAAAAAATAAATTTTCCTCCTGAAGATATAATTTTTGATGCAAATATTTTAACAATTGGTACAGGATTAGCAGAGCACAACAATTTTGCAATAGAGTTTCTTGATGCAATTAAATGGATTAAGGAGAATTTGCCTTATGCAAAAACAAGTGGAGGAATAAGTAATTTATCTTTTGCTTTCCGAGGAAACGAAGCCATCAGGCAGGTTCTTCATTCTGTGTTTTTATATCATGCTATTAAAGCCGGATTGGATATGGGAATTGTTAATGCTGGCGCATTACCGGTATATGATCAGATAGATGAAAAAATTAAAACTTTAGCCGAAGATCTTATTTTTAACAAAAGGCCCGATGCTACAGAAAGAATATTGGAAGCTGCTTTAAATTTAAAAAGTGAACTTATTTCCGATTCTAGTATAAATGAATGGCGAACACTATCAGTTGAGGAAAGGCTTGGTCATGCATTAGTAAAAGGTATTGCAGATTTTATTGATGAAGATATTGCAGAAATGCTGACGGTACTTCCTCAACCAATTGATATTATTGAAGGTCCGTTAATGACCGGAATGAGCAAGGTGGGTGAACTATTTGGTTCGGGTCAAATGTTTTTACCTCAGGTAATGAAGAGTGCCAGGGTAATGAAAAAAGCAGTTGCCTTATTGCAACCGTTGTTAGAACAACAAAGCTTATCAGCGAATAGTTCAAAAGCAGGGAAAATTTTAATAGCAACAGTAAAGGGCGATGTTCACGATATTGGAAAAAATATTGCAGGAATAATCTTATCGTGCAATAATTACGAAATTATTGATTTGGGAATTATGGTTCCCCGCGAAACAATTTTGAATGAAGCAGAGAGATTAAATGTTGATATGGTTGGTTTAAGTGGTTTAATTACCCCATCTCTTGATGAAATGATTTATGTGGCAAAAGGAATGGAAGAAAGAGGAATGAAGATTCCATTATTAATTGGTGGTGCAACAACGTCCAAAATTCATACTGCCGTAAAAATTGCACAAGCGTATTCTGGTGCAGTTGTGCACGTAAAAGATGCGTCGTTGAGTGCTGGAATAGTCTCTGATTTGCTTAATCCTGAAAGAAAAGAAGAATATCTTAAAAAATTATATTCAGAATATGAGGAGTTAAAAACAAATCACCTTAAAAGAGTCGAAAATAAAAAGGAAATTTCAGAACAGGATGCGTTTTTAAATAGATTTAGGTTTGATGTTACAAAAGCAGATATAATAAAACCTGCTGTTATTGGAGTAAAGGTTATTAAAAACATTTCAATAAAAGAACTTATTCCGTTAATAAGCTGGGCATATTTTTTTCATCAGTGGCAATTTAAAGGAGCCTATCCTGCTTTGTTAAACGATACTGAAAAAGGAAAAGAAGCAAAACAACTTTTATTAGATGCTAAAAATTTACTAAATAGAATTGCTGAAGAAAAGTTGTTAAGTGCTGATGCAGTTATTGGAATTTTTCCTGCATACTCTGAAAAGAATAAGGTATATTTTAATTCAAATGAGAATTCAATAAAAGAAATTGAATTTCCTCGTAACCGTGAACCTAAAGACGATAGCCAGCCTAATCTGTGCTTGTCTGATTTTATTGCTCCAAAGGAATTAAATATTACTGATTACATTGGAATGTTTGTAACTACTGCAGGAATTGGAGCCGAAAAAATTGAAAAACAATTTAAAGATGCTGGTGATGAGTACTCTGCTCTTATGGTTAGAATTCTTGCTGATCGATTAGCAGAAGCACTTGCAGAGTATCTGCATGAGAAAATAAGAAAAGAAATTTGGGCATATTCTCCAAACGAAAATGTTAATATTGAAGAAATGCTTAAAGAAAAATATCGTGGAATAAGGCCAGCGCCGGGTTATCCAAGTTGTCCCGAACACAAATTAAAAGAAATAATTTTTAATGAGCTAAATGTTACAGAAAATATTGGAGCATCATTAACCGAAAGTTATTCGATGATGCCAGCCGCAACTGTTTCAGGATTTTATTTTGCACATCCAGAAGCAAGGTATTTTGGGACATAAAACAATTTAAGTAGAATATTAATACAAGTATAATTATAAAATAGCCCAACCAATTGTCCCTCTTTTTTGAAGAGGGTTGGGAGATGATTAAAAAACGGGGCTATTTTATAATTATAACAGGTATGGTTAAAGTAATAAAAAAATCTTTTTATTATTTTGTATCTTTGATTAAAATATTCTAAAATGAGCGAGCAGTCTTCAACTCCGGATTTAGATAAAATAAAAGAAACTCTTAAGAAACTTGCAGTACTTGCAGAGAGAGGAGAGGAGAATGAAAGACAAACAGCTTTGGGCTTATTACAGCGTCTTTTACAAAAATATAATTTAAACATTCCCGATTTAATAAATTCCGATTTAAAAGAGCGGGAGTTTAGTTATTCTTCAAGAGATAATCTTACTATACTTTCGCAGTGTATTTGGTCAATTAGTCCCGAGGCCCAGGTATCATTTGATTCAGGTAAAAATAAGGTTTATGTAAAATTAAAGAGCTCTGATTATATTGAGGTAGTCGAAAAATTTCTCTATTATTATCCATTATATGAAAAAGAGAAAATGAAATTAATGTTAGCATTCATTTGTAAACATGGATTAACAACGACTACTAACTCTTGCGGAAATAACGAAAACATGAGTGAGCAGGAAGTGCGACAGGTTGTTGTTATGATGCAAGGAATGGATAAAGGTTCATTTGTAACAAATAAAAAAATGATAGAGAAAAAATAGATTAATATTAGTATGAATCCTATTCCATTTAATAAGCCTTTCTTTAGCGGTAATGAGTTAAAATACATTACAGAAGCGATTAATTATGGAAAAATATCTGGCAATGGTGTTTTCACAAATAAATGTCATGCTTTTTTCGAAAATAAATATGGATTTGGCAAATGTCTATTGACTGCTAGTTGTACCGATGCTCTTGAAATGGCTGCAATACTTTTAGATATTAAACCAGGTGATGAAGTTATTGTGCCTTCATATTCTTTTGTTTCTACAGCAAATGCATTTGCTCTACGTGGTGCAACAATTGTTTTTGCAGATTCAACAGACGTTTCTCCACATGTATCACCTGAGTCTATAGAACAAGTTATAACAAAAAACACAAAAGCTATTATAATTGTTCATTATGGTGGTATTGCATGTGATATGGATAAAATTATGTCAATAGCAAATAAAAATAATCTTTTTTTAGTTGAGGATTGTGCTCATTCTATTGATAGTTATTGGCAAGGAAGACCATTAGGGTCCCTAGGTGATTTTGGTACATTTTCATTTCACGAAACAAAAAATATTATTTCTGGCGAAGGTGGATTATTAACAATAAACAGAACAGAAAATATAAAACGTTCCGAAATTATTTGGGAAAAGGGGACGAATCGTGCTGCATTTTCAAGGGGCGAGGTAGATAAATACAATTGGATTGATTTAGGCTCTTCGTATTTACCATCAGAGGTTACTGCTGCATTTTTATTTGCACAACTTGAATCCATTAACAAAATACAGGAAAAGAGAATTAGAATCTGGAATCAATATTATTCAGGATTAAAATTATTAGAAGAAAAAGGTTATTTTAAATTGCCATTAATTCCTGATTATGCCACAAATAATGGTCATCTTTTTTATTTGTTAGCCGATTCACTTGAAACAAGAAATAACCTTATTCAATTTCTTGCAAAGAGTAATATTAATGCTGTATTTCATTATCTTCCTTTGCATCAATCACCATTTATTCAAAAAGCTGGTAGTTCAAATGAATTAACTAACGTTTTAAAATTTAGTAATCAACTTATCCGATTGCCATTATTTTTTGAAATTACAGATTTACAAGTAGATTATATAATTCAAAAAATTACCGATTTCTATAAAAAATAAAGGCTACCCTTTTGAGATAGCCTTTGTTTTTTTACAATTAAACTTCTTATCTGTTGATCAAAAGTTTTAAACTGTATTTATGTAAATTATTTTCTGCATTTACATAATAAATTCCAATTGGTAAATTACTTGTTTCAATAGAAGTAACTTCTTTATTTGTTTTTGATAAAAGAACAGTTTGTCCAATCATATTTATTACTGTAATATCATACTCTTCACCATTCAAATTGATGAATACATTTTCGTTTGCTGGATTTGGCCACATTGAAGGCATAAATGTATTGCTTTCTGCAACCTCTGTAGCGGTTGTAAATGCTAAATCATCTATTAGTAACATGGTTCCTAATACAGCTGAGGAAGCTTGTGAAGATCTAAAAGTAATATTAAATGTGTCAGGAGTAATGGTTGTTGGGTTATAAGTTAAAGGTACAGAGAATAAAGTGTAAGTTGTAATGCTTTGGCCTACAGGACTTGCAAATGTTTGATTAGCTAGAGTTAATCTTGACGAACCTGTCCATTTAGTCATGGTAACAGTAACTATCATATTCTCGCCGCCGTTTCCAGCTGTATATTTATAATATCCGTGGAATTCGGTTGGTTTACTAGAAATAGGAATACCTCCTGAAACTGATTGTGTAGTTAAATTTACGTTTCCTAAAGTCAATATTCCAGAAATATTACCAGCAGAACCGCTTAAGTCGGCAGCAGAAGAAACAATTTGTGCCGCATAGTTTCCACTTCGTTTATCTGTTGATTGACGAATGTAATTAACAGAGTTGCTATTACTTTTCCAAGTATTAACAGTAGTAACATTTGTCCAACTTTCAAAGCCATTATTTGGAACTGTTTGTGCTGATAGATAGCATATTCCTGTCATTAAAAACAAACCAAAAAAAGTAGATAATTTTTTCATAGTTTTGTGAGGTTAGATTTATTCACAATGCAAATATAAAAAAGTATTTCAAAAAAATTAATTTTTACACTAAACTTTTTAGTAAAAAGTAAAAAAAATGGTGCCAGCCCCCTAATCATTGGAGTATAATTCTAAAAAAAATAATGTTTTCAGTAATAAAAAATTAATTTTATTGTTTTTTTAGACCAATTAGTGTCAATATACACATGATTAAAAGTCCGGAAATTATTTTTATTATAGGAAGATCACGATCGGGAACTACATTACTGCGCTCAATGCTTGATATGCACCAATTTATCTCTATCCCAAACGAGTGTACCTTTATTTTACAGCTTTTAAAAAGATACAAGAATATTAAAAATTGGGATCCTTATATAATTGAAAAATTTATATTCGATCTAAAAAAAACCTGGCTATCTGATAATCTAAAACTTGATGTTGACAATTTAAAAGAGAATCTTAAAAACTTTAATCAAAAATCTTGCTTTCAAGACATATGCAAGCAAGTTATTCTTAACACTCCTTCAGCTATCTCAAAACCTGATTTGATGTATGTTGGTGACAAAAATCCTTCGTCATCATTAAATTTAAAAACAATTTATTCAATTTTTGGAAATGACTGTAAATACATATTTATAAACCGAGATTATAGGGATCAGTATTTATCTCAGAAAAATGCTGGTGTAGAAATACCAAATATTGTGGTTTCTGCAAAACGATGGGTAAAGGCATTCACCGATTTTTTAAAAGTATCAGAAAATAAAAAATCGAATTTTTATAACTTAAGATATGAAGATCTGGTAACCGAACCTGAAAAAAATTTACAAGAGATATGTGAATTTTTAAATATTTCATATGATAAAAAAATGCTTGAGTTTTACAATATTGAAAATTTAAATAAATCATTTTCAGAAATTTCACTTCAAGGGATACATAGTAGTATTAAAAATCCAGTATCAGAAAAGAGTATTGGTTTATGGAAAAAGAATTTGACAGAAAGACAAATAAAAATTTTAGATAAAATTTGTGGAAAATATAAAAAGCAATCAGGCTATAAGGTCGATACAAATATTAATGACTTTGCTTTTTTTATAATAACCTTTCCGGATTACTTGCTATATTATTTTACAGTTTTATCTTCGTGTTTTATTAAATGGTTACCTTTTAATATATACCTTAAACTTTCAGGAGGTGCATTTTTGGGTAGTCTTTGGAATAAGCTTTTTAGAAAAAAATAAACATGCAGAAAAAGAATAGCAACGAGATTCTTAAATTTCTTTTAAGCAATATTTTTACTTTAGTTTTATTGGCCGTATCGGGAATTATTCTTGTCAGAATTCTTGGTCCATCAGAAACTGGTCGGTTTATTTCAATTTATATTATCCCAAGTATGTTAATAAGGTTAACCATGCTTGGCTCCAGAAAAACTGCAATTACTCACTTTGGTGAAAAATCTTATTCGGATAATGAAATAGTTTCGTCTCTGCTTTTTATCTGGATTTTTAGCAGTTTAATGGCTGTAATTATTTGTACTGCAAATTTTGCCATTATGCAACATGCAGATATGAATGCCATTACTCATATATTTGTTCTTTCAACTATTCCTCTTCGTTTATTTATTTTTTATTCAATTAGTGTTTTTGTTGGTAAGACAAAATATAATTTTTCAAATATATTTAAACTTCTTCCCGATCTGCTTAACTTTATTATTCTTCTTGTTTTTGTTTCTTCTGGAAACTTAAATATTGACGGTGCTATTGTTGCATATTTTTTCTCTAGTCTATTTGTTGCAGTAGTTTGTTTTTTAATGCTAATAAGGCATTTTAAAATAAAATTTGAATTCAATAAAGAGATAATTAAGTCACTGTCAACGGTTGGTTTTATAAATGCATTAACTCTTTTTGTAATGCAGCTTAATTATAGGTTTGATATTGTTTTATTATATAAATATTCTACAACTTACCAGGTCGGAATTTATGCATTAGGAACATCATTAGCTCTTGTTATTTGGATTATTCCAGATGCTATTGGGCTCATTGTTAGAAAAAGGATATCAAAAGCAATAAATCCTATAAATATTAAAAATGAAATTGCTGGTTTTCTTAGAGTTTCATTAGTTTTTGGTATTTTAATTTCTGTTATAATGTATTTTATTGCACCCTTAATTTTCACTTTAATTTTTGGTGATAGCTTTAAAGAAAGTACTGTTATGTTCAGAAATATTTTACCGGGTGTGTTTTTATTTATAATTTTCAGATCTTTAAATGGATTTCTTCATTTGGTTTGTATGCCAGGAATTATAATTAAAATATTTGTTCCTATTTTAATTGTTAATGTAATTCTTAATATTCTGTGGATTCCTTTGTATGGAGGAGTAGGAGCAGCATGGGCTTCAAATGTTAGTTATTCACTAGGAGCAATTACAACATTAATTGTGTTTTCTAAGAAAATGAAAATATCTTTGATTGATATTTTTAAATTTAGTGTTAGCGATTTTAGTTTTATTAAAAAACTATCAAAAATTGGAAGCAGAAAAAATTAAAAATCTACCATTCTTTTTTATAATAGGAAGACCAAGAACAGGTACAACTCTTCTTCAGCTTTTTTTTGATGCTCATCCAAATGTTCAGATTCCTTCGGAGTGTATGCATGTTGGTCAGTTATTTATTCATTATAATGGCGTTAAAAAATGGGACGCTCAAATAATTGACAATTTTATTCAGGATTTTTGCAAAACATGGCTTTTTACCTTTGATAAATTTAATGTTGCTCAAATAAAGAAAGATTTAAATTATTATATTGATAGTTTAAACTATAGTATGGTTTGTAAGATTATTGCAAAAAACTATAACACAGTTTACAAAAAAGAAGAACTCTTAATTTGCGGTGATAAAAATCCTTTGTATTCTCAGGTATTTGGGAGCATTTTTAAAATTATTGATAATTCTAAATTTATTCACTTAGTTAGAGATCCCCGTGATACGCATATTTCGCTTTTTAATACAAGATTTGTTTCTCCGTCTATAACATATAACACTAAAAGGTGGGTGAACTCTGTAAAAACTCTTGATGTGTATTCAAAACATTATCCACAATTAATTTATACTTTAAAGTATGAAGATTTAGTAACTGAACCCGAAAAATATTTAAAAGAAATATGTGATTTTCTTAATATTCCTTTTTCTCCCGAAATGCTTAATTATCTTGATGAAAAAGAAAGTTTAACTAAGGTGGCTTTTGTTAACGATGGCTATAAACAAAAGTATCATTTAAGTGTATGCGAAAAGGTTAACACTAAAAAAATTGATCAATGGAAAACACGACTTAGTTCGGGAAAAATTAAAAAAGCAGAAAAAGTTGCAGGTGATTGGCTCGAGAAATATGGATATGAAAAGAAATTTAAATCGCCTGGTTGGTGGACAAATTTTTCAACATTACCAGGGCTTTGCCTATATTATTTTATAGAATGGGAGCGTAGGCAAGTTAAATATCTTTCAAAAAAATGGCAACTAAAAATTGCACTTAAATCACATATTCCATTCTTATATTTGTGGAAATTTTATGGAAATAAAAAAATATAGTTAAACTTATAACAGAAATAGTCAATTGGATATTAAAAAAATTGAATCGACCCCATTTTTCTATATTATCGGACGCCCCCGATCTGGAACCACTTTGCTTCAATTATTTTTTGATGCCCATCCAAACGTGCAGATTCCTTCGGAGTGTATGTATATTGCACATTTATTAGCTCATTACAGAACAGTTAAATTATGGACCAAAATAGAGATTGATTCTTTTATTCATGACTTAAGCAATTTATGGCTTTTTAGTCTCGAAAAATTTAATGTTAAAAAGATTGAAGATGAATTAACAGAAAACGTAAATAGTTTAACAATAGATATTGTTTTTAAAATTGTTGCAAAAAATTATAACAGTATATACGAAAAAAAAGAACTGTTACTTTTAGGTGATAAAAATCCATTTTATTCTCAGGTTTTTGGAGTAATATTTTATGCGATTCCGAATGCTAAATTTATTCTTTTAATAAGAGATCCTCGCGATAATCATATTTCGCTTTTCAACTCACGTTTCACAGCACCCTCAATTACATATGATACGATGTATTGGAAAAAAGCAATTCGTTCGGTTGAGCGTTTTCAGCAATATTATCCAGAAAGATTTTACATTTTAAAATATGAGGATTTAGTTAAAGAGACAGAAAAATATGTAAAAGAAATGTGTGCTTTTCTGGGAATTCCTTTTGTTCCCGAAATGCTTAAATATCGTGAACGAAAAACAGATGATTTTACCAAAGTTGTTTTTACTAACGAAGCATTTTTTAATGCAAATCATAAAAGTATTCTAGAACCGGTAAATACTTCAAAAATTAATGGATGGAAAACAATATTAACAAAAAGCTCAATTAGAAAAGCTGAGCGTGCAGCAGGTATATATTTAGACAAATATTCTTACGAGAGATTAGATAAAACACCTGGAATTTGGTCGTATTTTTCAACTATTCCAGGAAAGTTTTTATTTCATTTTATGGAATGGGTAAGTAGAAATGTTGTTATTCTTCCAAAGAGTTTGCAGATTAAAATTGTTCGCAATAATCACAGAGTATTTGCTTTGTTATGGAAAGTATTTGTACGGAAGAATAAAAAATTGTAATAAGGTTTATTTATTTATAACAACACTACTTTATATTATTCTTAACTTGCTGATTCTTTAGGTGCTGAGCATAGGCGTTTTGGTAGCTTTTAAGGAATTTCATGTTTGTATGATGAGCTAATTTTGTAATTCTAATACTTCTGGTTTGTAATAATGTGTAGAATGTTCTAAGAAATATATTCTTTTTGGTATAAATAGATACAATAATTTCGTAAAAGAGTTTGTTTAGTTCGCTAGCAGTTAAATTTTTTGGTTTATATACAACATTGGCAAAGTTGTACTTATTCCAATCGGTAGGATAATTGTTGTTTACAATTCTATTTTGTTTCTCAAGTTCTTTATAGCTTACTGTTCCGGGCAATGGAGTTAAATAAGCTAAGCCTACAGTATTAATTTTATTCTTTAAAATGAATTTTTTTCTTCTTAAAATGGTTTCTTTAGTATCGGTATCAAACCCAATAATAAAGCCACCCATTACATATATTTTATATTTGTTGATTCTTTTTACAGCATTAATATAACTGTTTGCACCTGCTTTGATGTTTAAATTTTTATTCATCTCTACAAGTTGTTCTTCTTCTTCGGCTTCAAAACCTATAAAAATCATATAACAACCACTCTCGGCAGCGGCTTTTAAAATTTCTGGTTTGTCTGCAAAATTTATTGAGGCAAATGAAAACCATGATTTATTTAGGTTTGCTTCTTTTATTTTAACAAATAATTCCATGGCTCTTTCTTCATTCTTTTTTCCGACACCTAAAATGTTATCGTCTAGAATAAAAATTGTTTTGGCTTTTATTGTTTTAAGCTCTTCAATAACTTCGTCTACCGGTCTATGTCGGTATTGATTACCATTAAATAAAGAAACAGAACAAAAGTCACAATTAAACGGGCATCCACGCGATGTCTGAATTACACCTACGGTATAACTTTTATGAAGTAAATCATGTCTTGGCATTGGCCAGTTCTGATATGGTAAAAGTTCGGCTTTATATGTTTTTTTAAGTTCGCCTTTTTCAAAGTCGGTAATTACTTTATCCCATATTCCTTCGGCTTCGCCAATTACCACACTATCTACATAGTTTAAAGCTTCATCGGGTAAAATGGAAGCGTGAATGCCACCCATTATAACTTTTACGTTATTGTCGCGATATAATTTCGCAAACTCGTATGCTTTGTTAGCAGTACAGGTAAAAGAGGTTATTCCAACTAAATCGGCAGGTTTAAAAGTTACCTTATCAAAATTATTATCTAAAATCTCAACTTCCCAATTTTTAGGTGTAAGAGAAGCAATAATTGCCAAACTTAGTGGTGGGTATTTTTGAAAAGCGTTATTGGGGTTGATTAATAGAAGTTTCATTGATTTATTTTTTCTTTTTTAGAACGTAAAATAAATATTTTATAGTTCCGTTTGTTAGTCCGTCATATAATGGTGTTCCGGGAAGCGCAACCATATCACTTAATTTTTTATTGGGCGATATTTTTCCTTTTACATAATGTTTACGAATACTAGCTTGTAATTCAATCGACCTCATTATGGGTTTTGTGTTATCTGTCTTTTTTTCGATATAAAAACCAAGCTCGTCAAATTGTTTTTCCATTGCTGCTGTTTGGTCATCGTGCCAGAATAAATCGGAATATAAAAATGTTCCATCGTCTTTAAGAATGGCAAAAACGTTTTTATAGAAATTCATTTTTGATGCATAACAATGCGATGATTCAAGATTTAAAACTACATCAAAACTTTTATTCGGGAAAATCTGTTTTTCCGCATCTCCGCGAATAAATTCAACAGCATTACCTTTGTTAAGTTTTTTTCCGTATCTGATGTTAGCGTCAGAAATGTCTACTCCAACTGCTTTTGCAGGTTTGTAATGAGTCATGAGTAACTCTAATCCGGCACCTCTTCCGCAACCTATTTCGAGATAATTTTTTCCATCAATGGTTGCTTCCCTCATTAAATGTAAATATAAGTTTTGTGAAAGCCTTCTGAATAATAAAGGATTATATTCATCTAGTTCAATATTTTCACCATCTTCAATTATGCCATGATTTAAAAAACGGGCTTTTCTAAGTATGCCAATAGTACCAATATAATTATAGAATACTCTCCAGAAAAGTTTTTTATAATGTTTTTTTAACGGTTTGGGTACGTATTTATAAATCATAGTTAAATAATTAATTTTCCTGAGTAAATTTTACTTCCTTTTATTTCTTCGCATTGAATAGATGGGTCTTCTTGCATTAATGGGAAAACATAAAGTTTTTCCATCATTTGAGCTAAACCGGTTTCGTAATCATGTTTTTCTAACTCCAAAGAAATTTCACCGTTTGAGTTAGTGTTTACCATAATGGTTCTTCTTAATTTTTCTGTACGTGTTCTGAAGTTTTCTTTAGAGAGTTTTATTTTAATTTGTTTGCTTTTTGGTTTATTCTCTATAACATCATATCCAATTATAGTATTATATTCAATAGCTCTGGTATTTTTTTTAAGTACTTTTGCAAATGAGTCGCCACCTTTCATTATGTAAAAACCTATTTCGCATAACAAAACCGAAGCAAGTAAAGGAGCGAAATCATATGTGTCGTTCCAAATAAATATTCCGGCTTCAGAAGAACTGTCTTTGGTTTCAATGTTTTTATTATTTATAAGACCTATTTTTTCGTTTTTATAAATAATAAGATAATATGAATTCTGATTGTTGTTAATTGAATGAAACCATTTTATTTGTTGTTCTGGAGTAATGTGATCGCGGTAAATCATATGACAGCTTACTATAGGATCATTTCGCCATTTTCTTATAAGCTCAATGTCGTCTATAGTAATCCTACTCAGTGTTATGCCGTATCGATTCCACTTCATTTTATATTTTCTCTTTTACAAGGTAAGCCGGACGTTTATTTTGCATTTTGTATACCTTATGAAGGTATTGCCCGATAATTCCTAAACTCAAAATGATTATACTGGTTGAAAAAAGAATTGTAACAATAATTGAGGTATATCCCGGAGGAACTTTATAAAATATTTTACGGAAAATATAATAAATTCCAAATAAAAAGGTAAGTATTGATGAAATAAAACCACCGTAAACCATAATTTTTAAAGGGATATCGGTGCTAACAACGAGTAATTTAAAGGCTAATCTAAATAAATTAAAAGTAGAATACTGTGTTGTGTTAAAAATTCTTTTTTTATGTTCAACCTCAACAAAACTAATTGATGTTGTATACCATAATAACAAATCATCAATATAAACAAATTCCTGACTGTGTTGTAAAAGACAATCAACGATTTCTCTTTTAATTAGTCGGAAAGACGAACCTTCACCTGGCGTTTTATAAATAACTTTCGACGATTTTTTAATTACATTACTGCCAAAATTTCTAATAGCAGAATGATTTTTCTTTGAAAAATAACCATAAACCAAATCTGGTTGCTGCTCATTGTAACAGGCTATAAGTTTCTTAATGTCTTCGGGTTGAAGCTGTAAGTCATCGTCAATTGTAATGATGTATTTTCCTTGTACGTTAGCAAATCCACACAATACTGCATTATGTTGACCAAAATTTCGGGATAATTTTATTCCTTTAACTTTTTCTGGATTTTTAGCTTTAATGCTTTTGACTACTTCCCAGCTTCCATCCCAGCCTCCGTCTTCAACAAAAATAATTTCGTATTCTTTGTTAAGTTCCGAAAAAACTTTATCGGTTCTATCGAAAAGCTCTTCTAAAGAATCTTTGCTGTTATATACCGGAACTACAACTGAATATTCTATCATAGTGAGTTATTTTCAAAAACCTCCCATTAAAATATTTGCACCTGTTATCCACTTCGAGGCATCAGATAACAAAAATAAAACTGTATTTGCAACATCATCTGTTGTTCCAAAGCCTAAAGGGTGAATAGATTTCATTACAGCCATTGATTCTGGTGAAAGTGTTTTAGTTACTTTTTCGAGCATTGGAGTTTCGACCATTGCCGGTGAAATACAATTTGCTCTTATTTTTCGCGAAGCAAGTTCTAGCGCAAGAGTTGTGCAATAGCCTTCAAGTGCTTTTTTTGAACTGGTATATAGTGCTCCACCATAATAAGGATGAAGAGTTGCTATAGTCGACAAAAAAACCAAAGAAGCTCCATCTGCAAGCTTTTTTTGAGAAATCAGAAAGCGATTAAGTAAAACAGGAGCTTCAAAATTTATTTTAAAAACTTCATCAATTTGTTTTTTCCCAATTAGCTGCGCTGGTATATGGCTTGTAATTCCTGCAGAATGCACAACACCGTGCAGTATTCCTAAAGAAGCAACACCTTCTTTCACTATTTTTTCGTCAGTAATATCAGCAACAAAACTTATATGTCCTTCACCCGATAATTGTGAGAAAGTTTCAGAAAGTCTTTCCTGATTTCTGCCAACAATAATAACTTTAGCGCCTTCTTTTGAAAGGCGGATTGCAACCCGTTGTCCAATTCCGGATGAAGCTCCTGTTACAAGGATACATTTATCTTTCAAAGAAAACGGGCTTTCCATTTTTATTTATCAGTTATTTTAAATATTGGTGTTTTATCGCCCAGATTAGGATATTCAATGACTTCAGGACAAACAATTTTATCAGTTTTAATTGCAACACTACCCCACGATAAGCCAACACCGAATCCTGAAAGAATTAGCGAAAGATTTTTTTCTTGTAATTCATTTCTAATTTCCGAAACCATTGTTAATGGGATTGAAGCACAGCTTGTATTTCCGTATTTTTGTAATGTGTAAGGGACTTTTTCGGGAGCTAATTTTAATTTTTTTCTGATAGTTTCATTCATCAGCTTATTTGCCTGATGAAAAAGGTAAAAATCAAAATCGTTGGCTTCTTTTGAAATATCTGCTAAAAGTACTTTTATGTTAGGAGCAACCTCGCGAAGTGAAAAATTAAAAACATCTATTCCACTTAAATGAAGTTGAAAACGGTTGCGTTTAATACCTGGCATTATTTCTTTTAAAATAAAAGAATCTTCTTTAGGGAAATTTCGAGTTCCGCCTTCGGGAATACTTATAGCTTCCCAACCAGCACCGTCTGATTGAAGATTAAAGTAAACAGGCTCTGCATTTGGTGAGTATTCTAGTATAGTTGCTGTTCCCGAATCACCAAAAAGTGGAAAGGTACTAGGATCTAAATAAGAAGTACTCATAGTACTGATATCACCAACAAGGAGAAGTCCTTTTTTTAGTTGTCCTTTCTCAATCATACTTCCCATGATGTATAATCCATAAACATATCCTGAACACCCAAGAGGAACATCAAATGCAAGTGAAGTTATTGGAATGCCCATTTTATGCTGAAGAACAATAGCAGTACAGGGTAAAATATAATCGCGTGACTGGCTTACAAAGATTACTAAATCAATCTCTGCTGGATTGATATTCATATCAGAAAATAATTTTTCGGCAGCTTTTTGGCACATATCAGAAGCTGTTATTTTAGAACCTGCCATTCTTCTTTTCTCAACACCAATAGTGTTAATTAATAGCGTTCGTTCAGCTGGTGGAATTAAATCGTAATCGTTGTTATTATACTCGAACTGGGGCACGCATGCTGCAAGTCCGGTAATTTTTACGTTTTCAATACTAACTATAGCCATATTATGAAATTCTGGATTGTACCAGATTAAATAGATCGTTAATTGTTGAAGAAGCTCTTAAATCATCAGCTGTTAGAATAACATCGTATTCTGTATCAACCAAAGCTATAAGTATAAGTGCATTTATAGAATTCCAGTTCATCACTTCTCTGAAAATAGAATCTGACTGTAATATTCCTTGTTCCATATCAGAAAATTCGGCTTCTATCTTTTTAATAAATTCTTCAATATTCATT
The DNA here is from genome assembly GCA_903837285.1 of uncultured Bacteroidota bacterium. Classification (GTDB taxonomy): domain Bacteria; phylum Bacteroidota; class Bacteroidia; order Bacteroidales; family GWA2-32-17; genus GWA2-32-17. The sequence continues at coordinate 59,048 of CAILUD010000099.1, forward strand.
TTAATAATATTTTATAAAAACAATAATAATCATCAAAAATAATAAAAAGCGGTTAAAAAAGTACAAGAAAATCAAGCTAAGATAAAATTCATATTAAACTAGCTGTATTACAGGTATTTTATTCCTAAAATTGAAGGCTGGCACCCTAATTATTTTAAGTATAAAACAGCAAATAGAAATTTAAAATATGTTATTCTACAATAAGTATTGTTGCCCCCCACGAATAACCTACACCAAAAGCAGCAATTAGAATTTTGTCGCCTTTTTTAATTTGTTTTTTATTGCTAATATTAGCTAAAACTATAGGTACAGAAGAAGACACAGTATTACCCGTTGTTTCTAAATCAATAATTAATTTTTCTTCAGGTATACAAAGCTTTTTTCGAATTGTTTCTAAAATAATTTTATTTGCCTGATGCAAAACAAAATAATCAATGTCGGTAATATTAAGGTTTGATTTTTCGAGGGTTTGTCGAACTAACTTAGGTGCCATATTAATTGAGAACAGAAAAACAGCATTGCCATTCATGTAGAAATTAGAGGAAGTTCTGATATTACCGTATTCGTCTTTAATTTCATCAGATGATGCTTCCGAAAGCGCGTGTCTGGCACCACCATATTTTATAATAATATTTTGAAAACCTTTTCCGTCTGTTCCTAAAACAAATTTGCCTATTTCCAGTCCAAGTTTTCCTGGCATATTTGAAATTAATGATGCTGTTGAACCATCACCAAATAAAAAACGCGAGCTTTTATCTTTTTTATTGATGTATCGTGAACTTGTTTCTGCGGTTAAGAGTAGTATGTTACTAGCTGTTCCCGCTTTTATTAGGCCATCTGCTACAGAAAGTCCGTATAAAAAACCTGTGCATCCCTGATTAATATCAATTGCTCCTGCAGTAGTTGGAATATTTAATTTATGCTGTAAAATACAAGCGGTTGTTGGTGTAATATAATCGTTACTTTGTGTGCAGAATAAAATAAAATCTATATTGTTACGATTAATATTATTTTCTAAGATTAATTTTTCTGCAGCTTTAAAAGCAAGATCAGATGGTGTTTCGTCTGGATTTGCAATATGCCTTGAAAGAACACCGGTTGATTGGTACATTTCTGTAACATTCCACTCGGGAAATGATTTTTTTAATTCGTCATTTGTTAGAAGAGTTTCAGGTAAATGATAACACAAATGTGATATATAACTCTTCATTATGTTTTATTTATTTAAGAATGTTACTACGGGTATATTGGCAAGAACACGGTATTTTTCAGCTTTTACTTTATCTTTATCTTTAAAGTAATAATATAGTAATTCTGCAATAACTTTATTTGATGGAACTTTTATGCTCGCAGTTTCAAATGATTTCATAGCATTTACTGAGTCGGATCTCATAAGATAATATGTTCCAATATTTACATATGGAATATCTGATGCAGGTGCTATTTTCATTATAGTCTGATTTAGTATAATGGCAGAGTCCATATTATTTAAATAATCATTATAAATATTTGCCATATTACTCCATGATTTAATATAACTTGAGTCAAGTACTGCTGCTTTATTATAATATTTTACAGATTGTTTGTAATTGCCAAGTTTTTCATAAGTAAATCCTAAATTGTATAATGCATCAAAATATAATGGTTTAAATTTTATCGATTCTTTAAAATACCATATTGCTTTTGAATATATTTCACGTTGTTTGGAACTGTCATTCTCAAAGGGTGCAAGCATTGTAATGTATATTGTTCCTATGTTGTTATAGCTTGAATAATATGATGGAAGTACTTTTATAGAGTTGTTGTAGAAAAGTATTATTGAATCTGCTTTTTCTTTAAGATTATTTGGAACTATACCGCTATTTAAGGTAGTGTTTACATCCTGCATCATTTGACTGGCGATTAATGCATTTGATTTTCCGGATTTATTTAAATATTTAATATCGTTAAGGTATAGCGACATATGCGTATTCCAATTTGGGTTGCGTGAAACTGTTTTTGCAGAAAATGGTATAAGAATAATAAAGAGTGGGATTAAAATTTTTATCCAATCCTTTTTTAATATGTTATTTTGTATTGTTTCTATTTTTAAAAGCTTAAGTAATAGAAAGGCAATTGCAAGACAAAAACCTAATGAAGATGCATAAACATATCGTTCCGCAACAATACCCATTGCGGGTTTAAAAATATTTGAGAATAAAGAAATAGTTACAAAAAAATATAAAATTGAAAATGATAAAACGTGTCTTTTTTTAATTCCAAATAACGAATAAATAAAAAGTATCAAAAGCATAATTGCCGTAACAATAACCACTGGATTATACAGACTAACCATAGGGATCATGTTATATCCATAATAGAAAACCAAAGGATGAGGATAAATCAAAATCTTTATATAAAAAAGTAGAGATAAAATTCCCATTGGAATTTTATAAACTAATGATGGGTAAAAGAAAAGAGGGTTCTCGAAAAAGAAAACATCGCGATTTGGAGCGGGCAAAAGAGCTTTTGGTATAAATCGAGCAGCAATCATGGCAATTAAAATTATTACAAATGCCAGCATTATTTTTTTTATAGAAGTTTTTCCATAGAAATAAAGAACTAATGGAAACACAGCAACAAAAACTATTGCACTTGATTTAGAAAAGTATGCTAAAATATAACTTATAAAAGCAAAAAGAAGATATTCTAATTTAGAAGAATCGGCATATTTAAGAAGAAACCAAAGCGAAATAATGCAGCCCAGAAAACTTAGTAATTCGTCGCGATTTTTTAAAGAAGCCACTACTTCTGTATGTACAGGGTGTGCTACAAATAAAATTATTGCAGTAAATGCTAATAATGTTGAGTAAGAGGCAAAAAGTTTTCTTAGAATTTTAAAAAGAAGTAATGCTGTTAAGGCATATAATAAAATATTAATAAGGTGACTAACATGTGGGTTTTGTCCAAAAAATTGATACTCGATAGCAAAGGTAGTTTTTACAACAGGTCTATATTCATATTTTAGTTTGCCTTCTGAGTAAAATGTTGACCAAATTGCTGGAATTGCTTTAATACCACCTGCAATTCGTTTGTTGTTATAAGAGACTAATTCATCATCTAACGAGTAATGGTTCGGAATTGTATTTCCATATAAAATAAAACACAGAGCAAAAATTATAAAGCTTAGTAAACCTGTTTTAAACTCAGAAACTTTAATGTTTAAAGCATTAACCATATTTAATGATTTGTAAGGTTTATATTTTGCTAAGATAAACAGAATTTTGTTTTATGAAATAAAATTATCAGAAATGATAAAGCATTTCCTTAGATAGTAAAAATTATGCTTGTTTAAAGGCCTTTGGCTTTAGTAGGGCAAGAAATTTCTTAAACAAAACATGTTTTAAAAATTAAGTTAATATATTTAGTTTTGTAACTATATAATTTTCTATTATCTTCGAATATAATTAACCAAAAAATAATTTTATGAAAAATCTATCGAAATCAATTTTAGCTTCTGGCTTAATAGCCTTGTTTTTTATTGCAGTTTCATGTGGTGGTGGCAAAGATGGTGCAAATGGTGGTGATGTAGTTTTAACCGAAAAAGGAAAATTACTTTCTTCTATTTCATGGAAACTCGATCCTAATGCTACTTTAAAAGGAACAACAGACGTAATTAAAGATACAACGAGCATTACAGCAAATATTGAATTAAAAGGTGATGTTAAAAAAATTGCAGATTTTATGTCAGAAACAGTTGTTTTTGGTATTGATAAAACTGATAAAACTAAATTATCTTATTCAAGAACTATTGGTGAAGGATTTTTATCATCATCTGTTCTCGGTTTCTGGAATTTTAACGAAGGTGAAACTGCAATAATAATGAGAGAATGGGATAACCAATTAGGAAAAGAAAAAGAACCTGTTACTTATAATATTGTTGAATTAACCGCTGAGAAATTAGTTATTCAAAAAGAAGGCGATTCTTCACCAAACATTTATTTTCCAAAGAAATAATTTAAAAAAGAATAATTTAAGGGAAGAATGAAATTTCATTCTTCCCTTTTTTGTTTAAATTTGATTAAAAAATCATTATAGCAAACATAATTATAAATTAGTCCAACCAATTGTCCCTCTTTTTTGAAGAGGGTAGGGAGATGAATAAAAAAATTGGACTATTTTATAATTAAATTGGATATTTTATATGAAAGTTTTTATTTTCTTGCCTATAGTATTCTTTTTTTCTCTTAGTATTTTTGCTCAGTCTAAAGCAAAAATCGGGATGAATATTGAAAAAGTAAAACAACTTTATCCTACAGCTAAGTCGTCGACTTATGAGAATACTATTACTCTTTCTTATAATGATACTCTTTACGGTTTGTCAGGAGAATGGGGATGCAGATTTGAAAACGATAAATTAAACTGGATTCATTTTGATAGATATATCGATAAAATAGAAAAACAGAATTTTGATAAATGTTTAATTGCTACAAATAATATTATAAAAGATTATACTAAAGCATTTGGTAAGCCCGACACTACTATAATTGGTGATACAACGTTTGTAGATCCATATCAAAAGCATCATTGGGGGTATGATGTTATAGAGGCAAGATGGAATAATTTTAACGGAATGAAAATTAAAGTGGAGTTTACTTTTTTTGGCGGAAAAGGAGATTATCAGTTTATTGTTATAATAAATTATTTCGATAAAGATTATCAATACTTCGATTAAAGTATTTCTCAGTTTATCTGCTTGAATTACTTGTTAATTAGTGAAATTAGTGTCAGATGATATCTGATTATTTAGAAACAGCAAAATTATTTTTAAGATTTTGGTATTCTATTAAATCGCATTTAAGATTACCTACCAAAAGATCGAATTGTATTCTAATGGGCAAAAAGTTTTTATCATTAGAAATCCATATAGTAACGTCATTTTCAGAATCGAAAATTCTACCAGGTTCAACAACAGGAGAAAATTTTAAACAATTTATTTTACCCATTTTTGTTTTTATTGTTTCAATTCCTTTATATCTAATTTCTAGTGTAAAAATGTCATCGTCAAAATAAGTGTCAATTTTTAAAACATCTCCTTTTTTAATATCGCTAAACATTGCGCGGCGGGCATAATAAAATGCAGAAAGAATATCAACGGTATTTTCGGGAACTTTTACTTTTCCTTTTCTCTTTGTAATAACAAAATTTTCTTTACGGTTATAAAGAACTTCATCATAATACTTATATGTGTCTTCTGTTATATCTCTAATTGCTTTTACAGGAAGTCCGTTATTTGCATCAATAAAAGTTTCGTAAACATCGCGTACTTTAAAAAGTTTATCTGTTACACCCAATGATTTGCCAATTGCTTTTGCGTGATGTATTTTTTTTCCACTTACCTCCAGTTCCTCCATTACCAGGCTGGCAACACCACCGTCAATAAAGCCAAAATGAACCAAATATTTTAATTGTTCACCAGATTTATATGCGGTGTTTGGTATTTCCTCGTTTTTTACCTGAGCAATGATAATAGTAGGAAGTGAAAAAAATATTATGATTAATAGTCTTTTAAACATGTCCAGAAATTTTAGCGTTTAAATTTTCAAATCGCATGCCGTAAATATACCAAAGTTTATTTAAAATAGGAATTATACCAAATTGAAAAAGTAAATAGTTCAATCTATATGATTTCAACACCCTGTCATCCTGAGGGCTTGTCCTTAACATGACCTCGCACTTTGGATTAAATGATATTAAAATATGGTATAACTGCTGAAAATTATGACTATAAGTTTTTCAGAAAAACTTTTTAGTTGATTTAATTGCTATGAAGTCTTTCAGATAGGCTGGTTCAAAGTATGCTGTGTCGGCAAATTGCTTATTACTATATAGTTCTGCCGCTAATATGGCAACTCCTGTAGCAGAAGGTTCTATGTCATCAATAAATAATGCATTAGGAGAGGAGATTATATTTTTACATTTTTCTGCTCCAGATCCAAAGAAAATAATTTGTTTCTTAATTAATAAATCATGAAAACTTGTTTCGTCAACTATCATTGCAGAAACCGGAAGTATTTCTTCTAAGTTCGTGGTGTAAACTGCCGAATATACTTCCATCCGCTTAGCATCTAACATTGGGCAAAAAATAATTTCTTTTTGCTTTACTATTTTAGGATTATGAAGTAAATATTGTTGAGTTAATGCCTTTAATGTGTCAACTGTTATAGCAGGAATTGAAAGCCCAAAACAAAGTCCTTTCGTAACAGAAACTCCAATTCTTAAACCGGTGTACGATCCTGGTCCAATACTTACTGCAACTGCATTTAAAGAGTTTATATCAAAATGGTTTTCTGTAAAAAGATCATTAATCATTACTGTTAATAATCTTGAATGTGCATTTTGTTCGCTAGTCTCTTTTAATGCAATAATTTTATTTTCCGACCATAATGCAATTGAGCATGTTGCAGTAGAGGTTTCTATTGCTAAAATATTTGGCATAATTAATTCAAATCAATTTTTTAGGATTTGACATTAATTATTTATCTCCAGAGAAAAGCATTTCGGCAGCAACTTTCTTAACTTTATCTTTGTCTTTAAGTTTTTTGCTGATAATACTATAAGGAGCTGAAACGACTTCATCATTTTCTTTAATTCCTGATAATATTTGAATAAAATTATTATCCTGAATACCGGTTTTAATTTGAATCATTTCTACTGTTCCAGTTTTACTGTCATAACGGAATACATATTCCTTAAATTCAGTATCGTCTTTTTTCTCAGAGTCTTCTTCACCTTGTTTTTTAGGTTTAAAATTCATTTTATTTAAACTGGAGTCGATGCGAGTTGTTACAGATTGTAATGGAATAGTAAGAGTGTTTCGTTCAATTTGGGTTTGTATATCAACAGTGGCCGACATACCCGGACGGAATGGATAAAATTTAGGATTATCTTTTGGAATTAGATTTAAATATGATTCGGGTAAGATTCTTATTTTTACTTCAAAGTTAGTTACCTGGTCAGTTGTTACAGCACCAAGGCCCCCGGTTGAATTTGAAGAATTTGCAATTGAGGTAACAATTCCCTTAAATTTTTGATCAGGATATGCGTCAATTTCAATAGCTGAGGTATCGAACATACTAACGTGCACAATATCATTTTCGTTTACATTTACTTTTACCTCCATAACACTCAAATTAGCAATACGAAGAAGTTCGGTTCCCGTCATCTGCATTGTTCCAACAACTCTTTCGCCATACTCTACACTTAATTTTGAAATAGTGCCAGACATAGGTGCGTAAATGCTGGTTTTTGTTAGGTTTTCATTTGCTTCTTTTAATGATGCATCTCCGCTTTTTACATTAAAATCGGCACCAACAACTGTTTGTTTTGCTGCTTCAACATCTGCTTTCCCCATATTATATGCAGACAATGCGTTATCATAATCGGCCTGAGAAATTGCACCCTGGTCAAATAACTTTTTGTTACGGTTATAAGTTAATTCGGTTTGTGATAATTGAGCTTCTGTTTGAGCAAGTCTTGCTTTGCTGTTTGCCAAATTAGCTTTCGCAGAATTTAGTGCAGCTTCCATTCTTTCAAGACTCGAGATATAAGTATCTGGTTTTATCTTTAAAAGCAAATCTCCTTTTTTAACTTCGTCGCCTTCTTTAATATTTAATTCTACAATTTCGCCAGATACGTCGGAGCTAATTTTAACTTCTGTTTCGGGCTGAATTTTACCATTTGCAGTAATAATTTCAACTATACTTCTCTTTGTTGCTTTGTCGGTTGTTATTTCATATTCTATACTATTACCAAACCAACCAAGTCGTTTACCTACAAAGGCCAAAATAATGAGTAGAATTACTGCTATAAGTAGAATTCGGAAAGTTTTTTTCCGGTTAATCATAATAATTTATTTAAAGTTTTATTGGAATACCACGATAAAAATCAAGAATTTTAATTCTAAAAACATATTCATATTTTGCTTTGATAAGCTCTGAACGTGCTTTTACAAGGTTATTTTTTGACATATTAAAATCAACAGAATTAATCATTCCAACATCAAATTTTTGTTGAATGTAACGAAATGATTCCTCTGATGCTGAAACAGATTTTTTAGCAGCTAAATATTTTTTTATAGAAGCTGTTGCATCTGCATAGGCTTGTTGAATTTCTTTTTGTAATTGTTTTTCTGCAAGATCATAAGAGTATTTTGAGTTAAGAGCACCTATTTTTGCTGAGCTTATAGAATAATTTGATTGCCAGTTGTTAAATATTGGAATGTTTAAATTAAAAGAAATACTCTTGCTCACATTATCTTTTAATTGATTACTAAAAGATGGTGTATTGTAATTATAGGTGAAAGAAGGAGAATAAACTTCATAAAGAGGAACTTGATTTGCATCAACTGCCCATCCAGAGAATACCTGAGTTGGCATAATGTCGGTAATAGACTGTCGTTGTGATGAATATCCTGAAGCATATACGCCACTTAAAGTTAAGCGTGGACTTCTGTAACCTTTTGCAATTGCAAATCCTTTTTCGGCACTTTTCATTCTTAATTCTGCGCTTTTTATCTGAGGAAGTTTTTGAAGAGCTTCCTGAAAAATTTCTTCGGGTGTTGTAAAAGCAAAACTTGTTTCAGGTTCTGGAATTAAAGGTTTTTCAATATTAAAACTATCCGTAAATCCAAGTTCCAGTAATTGATTTAATGTTAAATACGACATTGAAAGTTGGTTTTCGGCACTTACTAATTGCATTTCATCGGCAGCTAATTGCGATTGCATCTCAAGATAATTTCCTTGTGCAATACTTCCTGCTTCAAATAATTTTCTATTTCTTTCTGATTGTGCTTTTGATAACTCTACTTGATTTTGTGCAACGTATAAAAGCTCGTCGCTAAAAAGTATTTGTAAAAATGAAGATGCAATATTTAATGAAATATCATTTCGCGCTTTTTGTAAATCTTCTAACCCGGCTTGAAAATTTAGTGAACTTTGTTGCAAAGTATTAATATTTTGAAAACCATTAAAAAGTGTAATTGAACTTGATAGTGAAAAGTTATTTGAACTTACATTACTTTCTGCAAATTGATTAGTTAAAGGATCAATTGAGCGACCAAGAGAGTAATTCTGACTAGCCGACCCATTTAAATTTGGAAGAAAAGACATTTTACTTCTAAGGTAAGCAGCATTTGCATTTTTGGTTGTTAACTCTTGAATTTTAACCTGAATATTATTTTCAATCGCATAGTTGATGCATTTTTCTAACGACCATTTTTCCTGAGCACTTGCACCAGAGTAACAAATAATTATCAATAAAAAAACTAATGTCTTGATAATGTACATATAACGTAATTTATAATTCATAAAGATAAACACAATAGTTTTAAATTTTATTTAAAGTCGTTTAGAAAAGTTTTTTTAACAAATGGACACATATAATATTTTGAATTTATAAATTCGCAATCACATTATTTTTAATATTTTTACTCTATAAATTTATAAACTATGAAATCTAAAATTTTGGCTTTATTTATTTGTTGTTCTATGTTTGCTTGTCAGTCACCAACAGCAGTAACCGTGGATGTTCAAAAGTGCAAAGCGGAAATTCTTCAGACAGAAAAAGATTTTGAAAAAATGGCTTCCGAAAAAGGAATTAAAGAAGCATTTCTTTTTTATGCCTCAGATTCTGTTGCTATGAATAGGTTTAATCTTATTTATAAAGGTAAAAAGCAGGTAAATTTATATTTTGATTATGTAAAAATGAATGATGCTCAATTAAACTGGACTCCTTCTTTTGTTGATGTAGCTTCATCGGGAGATATGGGTTATACTTATGGCAAATACACTTATACTCACAAAGATTCAACAGGAAAAACAGTTGAAAACAAAGGTGTATTCCATACAGTTTGGAAAAAACAAGCTGACGGTAACTGGAAATTTGTTTGGGATTAGTGTTTAATTAAGCGAGAGCGCTTAATTCATTTAATGTCTAACTGTGAAATGTGTCCATGCTCAATAAAATGTGTTTACTAAAATGAGATTGCGGCTCATGGGCCGCAATGACGAATATTTGGTCTAAATTATAATCCCTAATTGTGCAAAGCGTCTATGCTTTGTACTTAAATTTTAGACAATTTTCACAATTTAAACTATTATTTTTTAATAGCTGTTTCAATTCACCGTATCTATGGTCTGTGACGCACAGACCATAATTTAACTTATTTTTTTAACTGCGTTTTCAATTCTACTTATAATTTCCTCTTTACATAACAACTCGACTATTTCAAACATACCTGGACCCGAAGTTGTTCCTACAACTGCAATTCTGAAAGGAGTCATTACCTGTCCCAATCCAATATTTTTTGATTCAAAATGAGTTTTTACTTTTTCTTCGAGTTGATGAGGTTCTAAAGATTCTGCAGAAGAAATAATTTCTTTTAGTTCATTAAGTATTGATGGTGTTTCTGGTTTCCAACGTTTTTTTATTGCTTCTGCATCGTAACTTTCGGGAGCTTTAAAAAAGAAAATACTTTCTTTTAAAATATCTTTTACAAAAGTTGCACGTTCTTTTAACAATTCGCAAATTTTTTCAATTAAAGAAATTTCTGCATTAATACCTTGCTTTTCAAACTCCGGCTTAAGCATTAATGCCAGTTCGCTTTTGCTCTTTACTATTAAATATTGATGATTAAACCATTTTGTTTTATCGGGATCGAAGCGTGAACCTGCTTTTCCAACTCTTTCCAAAACAAAAATTTCACACAATTGTTCCAATGAAAAAATTTCCTGTTCGGTTCCAGGATTCCATCCTAAAAGCGATAACATATTAACAAATGCTTCTGGAAAATATCCACTTTCGCGATAACCCGAATAAATTTCTCCTTCGGCTGTTTTCCAGTCCGTAGGAAATACAGGAAATCCTAATTTATCGCCATCTCTTTTGCTGAGTTTTCCTTTTCCATCTGGTTTTAAAATTAGTGGTAAATGTGCAAATTCTGGCATTGTGTTATCCCAACCAAATGCGCGATATAACAAAACGTGCAATGGTAATGATGGAAGCCATTCTTCGCCACGAATAACATGAGAAATTTCCATTAAATGATCATCAACAATATTTGCTAAATGATATGTTGGCATTCTGTCTGATTTGTATAAAACTTTATCGTCAAGTGTATTTGTGTTTACTTCAACTTTGCCACGAATTATATCATTCATATGAACAATTTCGTTTTCGGGCATTTTAAAACGTATAACATAATGCACGCCAGATGCTAAAAGTTCTTTAACTTCACTTTCCTGAAGCGTTAAGCTGTTTCGCATATTTTTACGAGTAAAAACATCGTATTGAAACTGCTGTTTAAGTGCTTCTTTTTCTTTTCTTATACTATCAAGTTCTTCTGGCGTATCAAACGCATAGTAAGCGTTTCCGCAGTTTATTAAAGTATCGGCATATTGGTGATAAATTTCTTTGCGGTCGGATTGACGGTAAGGTCCGTAATCGCCACCTTTTACAACATCTTCGTCGAAATTTATTCCGCACCATTTTAATGATTCAATTATATATTCTTCGGCTCCGGCAACATATCTTGTTTGGTCGGTATCTTCAATACGCAGTATTAATTTGCCATTATTCTTTTTGGCAAAAAGATAATTGAATAATGCTGTACGAACACCACCAACATGCAATGGACCTGTTGGACTTGGAGCAAAACGAACACGAACTGGACGACTCATAAAATTTATTTTTTGCAAAAATAGTTATTTTTTTGTCTAGTTACAGTTTTAAATAAAAAGTAAAAATTCATTTCAGTAGAAACTGCAATTTGTTAGGAAACTCATACATTGTGTTAGGAAACTCGTTCTTGTTTTTAGTTATTACTGAAAGTAATATTGTATTGCGCAAACAAGAGAATAATTATACATATATAAAAAAACAAAAAGCTATGAAAACAATTATTTTTTCAATTTGTTTAATACTAATATCAGCATTAAGTTATTCGCAATGGACTTGGCAAAATCCATTGCCACAGGGAAACACACTAACTTCAATTTATTTTACAGATGTTAATACAGGTTATGCTGTAGGTAATTATGGCACTATAATAAAAACTACCGATGGAGGTTTAACCTGGACGCTAAAAACAGATGTGGTTAATACTTTTAGAATCAATGCTGTTTTTTTTATAGATGACAATAATGGTTATGCTGTAGGTTGGTCTGGACTTGTGCTTAAAACTATAGATGCAGGAGAGCATTGGACGAGTTCAATGGCAGGAATTGGTAATAATTTAAATTCTGTTTATTTTACAAATGTCAATACCGGATATGTAGTTGGTGATAATGGAAAAATCCTTAAAACAACCAATGCCGGAATAAGCTGGTTTACTTTATCAAGCGGAATAACTGAAAATCTCAATTCAATTATTTTTACAGATGCTAATACGGGATATGTAGTTGGATGGTCTGGCAAAATTTTAAAAACAATAAATGCAGGTTTATCATGGGAATTACAATATGAAAATTTAACTTATATGTTTTATTCGATTTGTTTCACTGATGTAAATATAGGATATGCTGTAGGTCATAATGGCAGCAATGGGATTATACTTAAAACCACCAACGCTGGTTTATCATGGGTAGAGCAAATTAATGGTACAACTAAACCATTATCCTCAATATATTTCACAGATACTAATAACGGTTATGCATTAGGCAATAATGCATACCCTTATGATCAAAATGGAATAGTATTAAAAACTACTGATGGAGGTACTACATGGACAGAACAATCAAATGGAACATTGAGTCCTTTAATTTCACTCTACTTTGTAGATTCAAATAATGGATATGCGGCAGGTTGGAATGGAAGCATTATAAAAACAACTGATGCGGGAAATACCTGGTCTGTGTATTCAAATAGTAAAACAAGTTATTTAAATTCTGTGTTTTTTACCGATATTAATAATGGATATGCTGTAGGATGCGATAAAACAATTCTAAAAACAATAAATGGTGGTACAAATTGGACAGAACAAACATGTGGAATAAATTATTGTTATTGTTTAACTTCTGTTTATTTCCCAAATGCTTTTACAGGTTTTATTGTTGGTATGGGTGGAACTATTCTTAAAACAACTGATGCAGGAAATAACTGGACAAAAATGTTATGTCCTTCTTATGAATATTTATACTCAGTCTTTTTTAATGATGTAAATAATGGATTTGCTGTTGGAACAAATGGAACAATTTTGAAAACTATTGATGCTGGTATTAATTGGAACATTCAATCAAGTGGAACGATGGCTCAATTAAATTCAGTTTTTTTTACGAACTCTAATACTGGTTATATAGTAGGTAATAATGGAACTATTCTTAAAACAACAGATGGTGGTAATAACTGGTACTCAATATATGCAGGTTCTTTGGATCAATACTCCTCAGTTTTTTTTATTGACTCTAATATTGGTTATGTTTCTGGTTCTAGTTATAGTAACGGTTATGGTGGCATTGTTCTCAAGACTATAGATGCTGGTGCAAACTGGATAGTACAAAACAATATTTCAAATAATCTTCTGACATCAATATATTTCACTGATTCAAATAATGGTTATGTTGTAAGTGTAGTAGGAGAGATTTTAAAAACTACTAATTCAGGGAATTCATGGACAGTAATGCAAACTATTAATAGTTGTCCAAATTTATATTCAGTTTTCTTTACAGATTCTAATACTGGCTACACAGTTGGAGAAGGTGGGACAATTTTAAAAACTGCAAATGGTGGTGTAAGTTATGTTGAAGAAGCCCAAATTCAAGAATCAGAAATCAGTATTTATCCTAACCCGGCAATTGATATAATAACAATATCTACAAAAGAAATTTCCAAAGAAATGCACATAAGTGTTTTCGATATTCAAGGAAAAGAAATTATTACTAAAAAGTTTTTGAATAAAAATATCATAGATTTAAATGTAAGTGATTTAATAAATGGTATTTATTTGGTTAAAATTCAAACAGAAAATGGTGTTGAAAATAAAAAGTTGATTCTTAATAAATAGTTGGTTTTCTAGTATATGTTTTTTTCTGTCAAGGTCGTAAGGCCTTGGCAGATTTTTATTTAAATTCACTAATTCTCTGGTTCGTGTCTTGACGAACCAGAAAGATGCGTATTGTTACAAAACTGCGTTTAAATTATTTTATTAATCTAATTTTTTATAAATTTTGTAAAATATACTTTGTCTTTTGTGCTTATTTTAATTGTATAAATGCCTTTAGTATAATCTTGAATATTAATTTCTAATAGCTCATTTTTGGGAGTAATAGTTTTTATGAATTTTCCTTCGATTGAGAAAATTTCAATACTTCTGGTAAACTCAGGTAGATTAATCCAAATCAGATTATTTGCAGGATTTGGAAAAGTTAATATTTTTTGAATTTGTATAATGTTTAGGAATGATACTGTAGAAACAAAAGTGTTATGTGTAGAATTTGTTACGACTGCAGGGTTGTAATCAAAAAAGATGTATGCTTTATTTTCAACTACCGTAGAATCTGCCAAGCCAAGTTTGGGCTTAATACTAAACTTAACAAATCCCTGGCTTCCAAAATTGTTTACATTACTATCTGGAAGCAATATGTTATAAAAAGTAAAAACTATTTCTCTATTGTTATTAATTTGATAAGTAACAGGGTGACTGCTGGTTAAAATCTGAAATGTTTCGATATTAAAATTTGTATTAATAGTGTCACGAATTACAACTTTAAATGCAGTATCAGTACCTGTGTTTTGAAAACGAATTGTGTAAGTTAATTTTGTGTTATGTAATACCAGTCCTTCTTGCCCAATTCCTATTGGCGACACTACTTTATCATTTGGATCGTAAGAACCTGTTACTATTTGATAAAGCGTGTCATAATTATTTGCTACATTACTGTCTGGCAATAATGGTGTTACCCAAGCATTAGAAAATAATGAGTCGCCAAAGTGAATCGTATCAGCTTGCATATGAAAATTTGCTCTGATTATATGACTTGTTCCAGGTCCCAATAAAATATTATTCCAGGTTAGAGTATTTCCAACTTGTATAGTAGGAGTTTCGGAACTATTGTTAAACGAAATTAAAGAATCATAGGCAAAATTTAAGTCAACATTTTCGGTTACTGTTCCCCAGTTTTTAACTGATAACCAATAATCCGTGTCAAAACCTGGCCTTATAGGTGAACCGCTTATATAAACAGCTTTATCATGAGTATTTAGTTTTGATTTAACTGCAAAATTTAGTGAATCTATATTTTGTGATAAACTGTCAAAAGAAATTTGATAGTTGTACAAATTGTTAGTAGAATACCAGTATGATTGCGGAAGATATGAAACCGAATAATTTCCGGTATCGGCGGATGCAAAATAATAAGTTCCATCATTATTTGAAATCGCATAATCTGGACCTGGTGATAACCTAACCATTTGACCACTTATTCCTTGTTCGTTATTATCACAAATTCCATTATTGTTTAGGTCGTTAAATACCTTTCCAGATATTGAAGGAAAAACTAATTTTATAACCCAAATATCACGATTTCCGTGGTTAGAATAAACATCACCATCAAAAGAAGTAGTAGAACCAGCCAGTACCATTTCCTTTTCAGAAATTAAAACAGGAATAAAGTAATTATCATCTAAACTACCTCCTATACATTTCTGCCATTTAAGGTTTAATAAAGAATCTGTTTTTAAAATCCAAATATCAGAATTGCCACCATGAAATCCTGTAACATCTCCATCGATAGAGTTAGTTCCACCTGTTGCAAAAAATCCATTATCCTGGGTGCTATTTATTGACGTACAAAAATCAGCATTAAATCCACCAAAACATTTTTGATTAGTAATATTACCTATAGAATCCGTTAAAAAAATTGTCATATCAAAATCTCCATGGTTACCTATGATGTCGCCATTAGTAGAGTTTGTGGATAATCCAACAAGGTATTTTTTATTTGATAATTCTTTTACAGATAGACCTCTATCATCATTAGTTCCACCAATGCATTTCTGCCATTGAAGATTTCCTGTTGAATCCGTTTTTACCAGCCAACTATCGTAAAAACCATGAAACTGAGTAACTTGGCCATCATTTGAACTAGTCCATCCGGAAATAATATAGCCTTTGTCGCTTGTTTGTTGAACTTCAGTTGCTCCATCATGAAAACTTCCCCCAAAACATTTCTGCCATTGAATATTTCCTGCTATATCTAATTTAACCATCCATAAATCTTCATCGCCATGATTTCCTGAAATATCTCCATTATTTAACTCAGCATTTCCAACAAAAACATATCCACCATCAGCTAATTGAATAATATCACGAGCTTGATCATTTCCTATACCTCCAAAACATTTCTGCCATTGAATATTGCCTATAGAATCTAATTTTACTATCCAGCAATCTGAATTCATACTGTGGTTTCCTGAAACATCTCCATCGTTTGAATTAGTATAACCTGCAATAATAAATCCATGATCTTTTGTTACAAATATTGAACCTGGATAATCATAGCTACTACCACCAAAACTTTTTTCCCACTCTAAATTACCTGATGAATTTAATTTAATAACCCAAATATCAAAATAACCCTTAATAATTGACACATCTCCATTTGTAGAGTTGGTGCTGCCAATCATGACAAAACCACCATCCCAACATTTTTTAATAGAATAAGTCTCCTCTGTTGAACTTCCTCCAAAAGAATTTTGCCATTGAATAACAGACTGAGAAAAGAGATTGTTAAAAACAAATAGAATAACAATAGTAAGAAAGTTATATTTTAGTTTCATAAATAATATTATTTATACAAAGTTATTAAATGTTTGATGCTTTTAGATTAATAATCAGTTATTTTTATTTTATAAACTTTGGATTATTTTCAGGTCGAAAGACCTGACATCAATTAAGTCTCTTTAAACTCCATTTTACTAGAATTTTGTATATTTGTTTGAGTCACTTTGAGGCCACCGTGGTGGATCAAAGTGTGTCGTGAAATGAACTTAGCCATGCTTCGAGGACCTCAGCATGACTATGTATAGTTGTTTTAGTAAAAATCGTTATAATTTTGAGGCAACCTTTTGCAAATATTGTGTTCTTATATTGAAAATAAATAAAATGCTTCCTGAGGAACAGCTAATCGAACAGTGTAGAAAAGGAAAGCAGGCTGCGCAAGAAGAACTTTACGATCGTTTTTCTGCCGCTATGCTCAGTGTTTGCACGCGTTATAGCGGAAATAGGACAGAGGCAGAGGATTTGTTGCAAGAAGGTTTTATTAAAATTTTCAGAAACATATATGATTTTAAAGCAAAAAACCAAGGTTCGTTGGCTGCATGGATTAAGACAATAATGGTAAACACAGCTTTAAGTTATTTAAGAGAGAAAAAGCGTTTTTCGTTCATTGAAGATATTGAAACAGTTCCAATTAAAGATCAGGAAGATATTTCATTTGATGAAAATGAAATAGTAACTCCAAGTAGTCAGGAGCTTATGAAAATGATTTCTGAGTTACCCGAAGGTTATAGGTTAGTTTTTAACCTTTATGTAATAGAAAATTATGGACATAAAGAAATTGCAGGTATGCTTGGAATTTCTGAAGGAACATCAAAATCGCAGCTTTCTAAAGCAAGAGGATTTTTGCAAAGGAAAGTTGTTGAATGGCAAACACGAAAAAAAAACTTTTAGTAGCAGTATAAAAAAGTAAAAAAGATATGGATAAGACAAAACATCCGGTTGACGACCTTTTTTCGAAAGGAATTGAGGGTTTCCAAATGGAGCCTTCACCGGACATTAAGAAAAAAGTCTTTGCTTCGCCAGCAGCAATCACACCTATTAAGCCTTGGTTTATCGGTTTTAACTGGATGTTAATTACAGCATCGGTAATTGCAACTGCTTCCCTGATATTTTATTTTGGTTTTTATAACAACAGTCAATTAAATAATATTTCTGATATAAATAATAACGTTACAGCAAATACAACTATACAAAATGACAATAAATTAACTTCAAGTTCTGTAAATGATATTAATTTTAAAAGTGAAAATAATTTAGTGGCAGATGGTTCGACTTCACTAAGTCTGAATACTAATGAACAGCCAGATGAAACAATATCTGAAAACGATAAAACAAATGAAAATAAAAAAACAAATACGGTTATTGTTGAGATTAAACAAAATACAAATATCAAAACTCAAAATGCAGTTGTTTTAAACACACCTGCTGATGTTGTGAACACTGAGAAAAAACATCAAAACAATATTGTTAATGCAAACGAACAAAATATTTCTAAAAATGAATCAAATATTGAGAATAATACAACCGCTAATTTGTTAGCGGAGATAACAAGTTCTAAAAAATCTATCTCTGAGAATTTAGAAACAAATATTTCCAATACGGCCCTAAGTTCTAATCCTAATATGATTGTTAGTCTTAGTTCTGGCAATAATTTAAATGCAGAGTTTGATAAATCATCAATTTTATTTTTGATGGATAAAAGAACAATTAAACTTTATTCGGAACAATATACCGAATACATGAAATTGTTAATTGAAAAACCAGCTCATTATATTATAGGTTTTTGGTTTGCAGAAATAAAAGCAGGATTATTAAACACAAGGTATAATGTTACAGCAAATAATAGTGAATGGAAACCTGCCCAAGAGGCCAAACAGAATATGCTAAAACCTTCAATGGGTTATGAGTTTGGAGCAAATGCAGTATATCAAAGAAACAAATTAATTTTTAAAGCAGGATTTAACTATATTAATTATGGTGAGAAATTATTAGGAAATTTACTTTTAACAAATCCTTATAACAGCGAGCAAATAGATTTTGTAAATAATCCTTATGATGTAATGGTTAATGGTAATTATTATAATGTTGATACTTTAGGAAGCTATGTTCATTATACGTATACACAAACAGATCATATATTCGCAAGTGATTCATCAACTGTTCAGATTACCCAAAACATTTTGGTAGATATGTACGACACAACAAATGTCACAAAATTTGATACTTTGCCAAAAACGACTATTAATAATTGTATAAGATATTTTGAAATTCCATTATCTGTAGGCTATGTTTTTCCTATGGGCAGATTTAATCTCGCTTTAAATGCAAATATTGCTCCCGGTTATTTGTTAGCAGTTAGAGGTTGGCAAATGAATACAGTAGATTATCCAGCACTTGAACCATATCAAAAAAGCACTTTAAGAAAATTCACATTATCTGCAGGAGTATCTTTTGAGTTGGGTTATATGTTAAACGAAAGTATAACATTAATTGCAGAACCTTATTACAAAAGATCACTGTTGCCAATCTATTCAAATCAAAACAATATAAATCAGACCAATCAGAACTTTGGCTTTAGAATAGGAATAAGAAAAATATTATAAATAAATAATTTATGAAAAAATATTTTATTGCAATTTTATTTGCAGTTAATAGTTTAGCTTCAAATGCACAGTGTACAGTGGGATTTCAGGCAATGACCAGTCCTTCTGGTAATGTTGATTTTTTTGCGACAGTTTCTGGTGTAGATAGCTTTGCATATCCCATTAATTATCTTTGGTCTTTTGGTGATGGCAGTTCTATAACCTCGGCTATTCCTAGTGTTTCGCATTTCTATAATTCACCAATAGGAGCATATACTGTTTGTGTAATAATTCAAACAGCAGATAGTTGTTCAAGTACCTTTTGCGATTCTGTTGTTTTTAACTCTGTAAACCCATGCCAAGCAGGATTTTCTTTTTATCTAGATTCAATTACAGTTCCACCAATTTCTCCTTGCGTTTTTATTGATCAGTCAATTCCCGGTGCATTAGATTCTGTTATTAGCTGGAGTTGGAATTTTAACGATGGGGCAACATCAACAGTTCAAAACCCCGTTCATACATTTACATTCCCAGGAACTTATAATGTTTGCTTAACAATTAATACAATTGGAGGTTGTTCAAGTACATCTTGCGATTCAATTATAATTCCTAATAACGTTCCAATAAATTGTCAGGCAAATTTTTATTCTGTGGTTGATTCTATTTCTGGTCAGATTTATAATTTTATTGATCAGTCTTTTCCAGATAGTACAAATAATATTGTAAACTGGAGTTGGCATTTTGCAGGCGGAGCACCAGCAGTTTCGTCAAGTCAAAATCCTGTAAATATTATATATAATTTGCCGGGAATATATACTATATGTTTAACTATAACAACATCCAGTGGTTGTACAAGTACGTTTTGCGATACAATAATAACTTCTAATCCTTGCCAGTTATCTGCAACTTTTAATACTCAAAGCCCAACAACTATTGGAGGTAACGATGGTTTTATTGAGACATTTGTTATTGGAGGAACACCACCATACGTATATTCTTGGAATACCGGACAAACAACTGCAAATATTTATAATTTAACTAGTGGGGCATATTTACTAAATTTAATTGATGCAAATAACTGTAGCTTCACTTATACTACTCAATTATATGAACCATATGACACCACTGGCGGTCCCGTTGTTGACACTTTAACAACTAGCATTATTGATACCTGTTTAGGATTTGTTCCTGATAGCTTTTATATCGCAAACGTTGTTATTGATTCAATTAATAATATTGCAACAATAACATGGACATTTACAAATGGAGGATTAACATCTTCGATAACTGCTCAATATACCTATTTTTATTCTGGTAATAATGCAGTAATACTTACTTTAAATTGCGGTGCAAAAATTCTAACAACTTACATGAGTTTTATCAATATTACTGCATCAGTAGGTGTAACTGATAATATTGAAGAAAAACTCGAAATAACTGTATATCCTGTTCCATTCAACGATAGGCTAAATGTTGTGTTTAATTCTGTAAAATCAGGAATCGTAGAAGTAAATGTGATTGATGTTACAGGAAGAAGTATAGTGATGAAACAAATTATGGTTAGCTCAGGAGAAAATATTATAGAATTAAATACCTCGGATTTTCATTCTGGTATTTATATTTTAAATATTGAATGTGACGGAAAAGCATTACATAAACAATTAATAAAATAACCCAATTCTATATATGTTAAAAACCCGGAGGCAATTGCTTTCGGGTTTTTTATTCTTGTCATTCTGAGCGTGCGAAGAATCTATTCTAGAATGTAAGAATTACGAATCAGATCCTTCGATTTGCTCAGGATGACAAAAGGGATAGGGATTGTCATACAGAACTTCGCCCCAGCGGAGTGAAGTATCTAGAAACGGATCTTTTCTCTTGTGCAACAAAATTTAATCTAGAATGTAAGTATTACGAACCAGATCCTTCGCAATGCTCAGGATGACAAGAAGGAATTTGGATGTCATTCTGAACGCAGTGAAGAATCTATATTCGGAAATAGATCCTTCGCGTTGCTCAGGATGACAAAAGGAAATGTTTATTCTTTTGTATTATACAAAAAATACAAATTCAAAATTTGTATTGAATATTAGTATTTTAT